>DATDEV010000464.1:0-2439 GCA_036522995.1 Polyangiaceae bacterium | reverse complement strand
CACTGTCCTGGTAGCGAATAGGCAGCAAAAGCGCGGAGATGAGCCCAACGATCGTAGCGCTGACGAACCAGCGATTGAGCTCGCCGCTGACCAGCAGCGACAGCAGTCCGAGCGACGCCAGAGCGTCGGTCATGATGCGGTGAATCAGCCCGAATCTCATGCCGAAACCCGCGCTCGCGGTGCCGCTTCCGGTTTCGGAGCAGGTGCCTGGGATGGCTCGAGCAAGGCTAGAAAACGCAGCAGTGGGTCCGCGCCGACCGCGGTGTTGGCGCGCACCTTCTCGCCTCCGGACGCGAGCACCGAGACGTCGTCACCGCGCTTCAGGTGTGCGACCGCCCGCGAGGCGACATCGCGAATGCGACGCTCGAAACGCAGCAGCCAATCCTCGTCGGGCGCGCTGCCACCATGCGTGGAGTCGATACTGAAAGCCACGTCACGCCGCGTGTCGGTAGCGCGCTCGCGCAGCACGCGCTGGTCGGGCACCGTGCTCTTGCGCCAGTAGATGTCGCGCGGATCGTCGCCCTCACGCATGGGTCGCAGGCCGTGGATCTCGTCCCCGCTGCCCCGCCCGAGCGCGCTCTCGCCGCCGAAGCGGTCGCCCGCTTCGCTGGCCGGAAGCAGCACCGGATCCACCGCCGGGTAAATGATCAGCTCGTCGGCCGCGCTGACCTCGCGCGACTTTTCGAACAAGCCGAACGGAAAGCGCGTGGCGACGCGAAAGCCAACGTGGTGATCGCGACCGCGCCGCGCCGGCGTCCGGCGATAGGCCGCAACTTGCGCGGACCGAGGGCTGATCTTCAGGAAAAAGCAGCGCTTGTCGGCAGGCTGCCCGGCGCGCAGATCTTCGACCTCGATGGCGTAGGACGGCACCTTCTGCTTGTGATTGAAGACCTCGATCTCCACCAAGTGCGGGCGGCCCACCTGGGCACGAGGCGGCAGCCGGCGGGTCACCGTGAGGTGGCGCAAGCTGAGCTCGCTCAGCACCCCCGAGACGATGATCAGCGACAGCAACATACCGAGCAGCAGGTAGAGCAGGTTGTTGCCCGTGTTGATGGCAGCGACGCCCACGCCGAACGTGATGAAGATGAAGTACTTGCCCTCGCGCGTGAGCTTGAGCCGGCGCGGCGGACGAAAGCGGGCCCACAGCTTCTGCCAGTAAGTGGGCGGCAGCGCGACTTTGCCGCGGACACGGGGCTCGGACTTGGGCGGCGGCGGCATCGGCGGCGGCGCCTTGGGCAAAGCCGGTAGCTGCGCCGTGCCGGGCTGCCCGCCGGGCTGCTTCGCCTTCGAAATCGGCGGCTTCGGCGACCCTGGCCTTTCCACGGGCTCTAGAGCGGGACGGGTACTCGGGCGACGACGTCGCGGACGGCGGCCTCCGATTCCTCGCGCGAGGGCGCGTAGCCCTCCGCGTGGGCGGCGAGCCTGACTCGATGCGAGAGCACGGGCACGGCGAGCCCGTGAATGTCGTCGGCGATACAGTAGTCTCGGCCGGCGAGGAGCGCCCGGGAACGCGCGGCACGCGCCAGGTTCATGCCTGCGCGCGTCGAGGCACCGAGCGAAAGGGTGGGACTGGTGCGGGTAGCCGTGATCAGCGCCTGCAGGTAGGTACCGAGCGCGCCGTCCATCGAGACGCGGTCCACCTCACGCTGTAGGGAGACCAGCGATTTCGGATCGAGCACGGGCGGCACGAGCTTCACCCTATCCACGTCTGGATCCAGCATCAGCCGGGTTTCGATGTGGGCAGGCGGATAGCCGATGTGGATGCGCATCAAGAAACGATCGAGCTGCGACTCGGGCAGCGGAAACGTACCCGCGAAATCCTGCGGATTCTGCGTAGCCACGACGATAAAGGGCTCCGGCAGGGGCAGCGTACGCCCATCGATCGACACCTGCTCGTCGCTCATCGCTTCGAGCAGCGCGGACTGCGTGCGCGGGCTGGCGCGGTTGATCTCGTCGGCGAGTAGCACATTTGCGAACACCGGACCCTGCCGCAGTACGAACTCGGAGGTGCGCTGATCGAAAATCACCACGCCCACCACGTCGCTCGGCAGCAGATCGCTGGTGAACTGCACGCGGCGCATCTCACCGCCGACCGCGCGCGCAAGCGCTCTGGCGAGCGTGGTCTTGCCGACTCCCGGCACGTCCTCGATCAGAATGTGGCCGCGCGCCAGTAGCGCTACCAGCGCCAGCTCCACCACCTCGGCCTTGCCCTCCAGCGCGCTTTCTACGGCGTTCCGAAGCTCCGCGATGCGAGGGGCCTGCTCATTCGGCAAGGCCAAGACAGACGACGACATCCAAGCGCATCGTAGCACCAAGTCAGCGCCAATGACGAAGCCCAAAAACTCCGCGGTTGTGTGTCTCGTGGTCGCTCGGGCCCCAGCCCGAACGACTTTGATTGATGGCGTCGGGGTTGGGGCGCCAGCCCGAACGACGTTGAGT
>DATDEV010000463.1:0-11836 GCA_036522995.1 Polyangiaceae bacterium | reverse complement strand
GCAACCGCTACGCTCGGCGATAGCCCCAGCAGCGCTCCGGTCGCGACGTACCACGCAAGGTAGCTTCGAAATCTACAGAGTCGCCGCACGTGTGGGCGTTGCATAGCGTCCGTCCTCTGGCGTGGCAATCGGGCAATGCACCGATCTCGTAGTGTCACCGCACGGTTACGTGTCGCAGCTGACGCCTCGCTCAGCCCTCGGCCGCAGCGCGCACCGAGGGCCAGCCGCGGCGTCCTGCGCTGCCCGTCAGGAGCGATGGTGCGGCCCGCGGGTCGGCTGCTAGTCCTCGGGGATCGTTTCGAAATCCGCGAAGTTGGCGCCGCAGGCCCTGCTCACATTGACAGGCCTCTGCGCACGGCACTATAGCCCTGCGCGGACTCGTGATTTCCGCGATTTGCGCGTAAGTCTCGAACCGAAAGAGCGAGTCGAAAGCGAATGCTCGAGCTGTACGCCCCGATGTTCATCATGTTCGCCATCGTCGCGGTCATCTGCACCGTGATGTTCGCGGGTGGACATTTCGTCGGTCCCAAAAATCCAACCCCTGAAAAACAGATGCCGTTCGAGTGCGGCAACGACACCCCCGGGGCTCGCGACGTCAAGATGAACGTGAAGTTCTACCTGACCGCGATCCTGTTCGTCGTCTTCGACGTCGAGACGGTGTTCATGTACCCCTGGGCAGCGAACTTCAAGGGTCTCGGTTGGTTCGGGTTCACGACGATGTTCTCGTTCATCGTCGCGCTGATCGTCGCGCTCGCTTACTGCTGGAAGAAGGGAGCTCTCGAATGGGAGAGCTGAAAGCCACCACCACGTCGATTCTCGAGCCCGGTCAGCAATCGGGCTTCGCCACCACCAAGTTCGAGTCACTTTTGGCCTGGGCCCAGAAGTACTCGTTGTTCATGAACCCCTTCGTCACGGCTTGCTGTGGCATGGAGTTCATGGCCGTTTCCAGCCCCCGGTACGACTTTTCGCGCTTCGGCTCGGAAGCGCCGCGCTTCTCGCCGCGTCAGTCGGACTTGCTGTGGGTGGTGGGCACCATCGTGCAGCGTCAGGCGCCGATCCTGAAGCGCATCTACGAGCAGATGGCCGAGCCCAAGTGGGTGTTGGCGTTCGGCACCTGCGCCTCCACCGGCGGCTTTTACGACAACTACGCCTGCGTCGCGGGCATCGACAAGATCATCCCCTGCGACGTCTACGTGCCGGGCTGCCCGCCCCGTCCCGAAGCCGTGCTCGACGGTCTGATGCTACTGCAGGACAAGATCCAGCGCGGCGATCGCTCCCCCGGGATCGTCAAGCCACGCATCGATCCGGTGCAGGAACCGCACACCGCCCTCGTGCAGCTACGTCGCTCGCGCTCTTCGCGTCCTCCCGCGTAAAGACACGAACCAATGAGCAAAGCCCTCATCGAGCTGGTGCGCAAAAACTTCCCCGATGCCGTGCTGGAGAGCCACTCGCAGCTCGGCGACGACACGCTGGTGCTCAAGCCGAGCAGCTGGAAGGAAGTGTTCCGCTTCCTGCGCGACAGCCAGCAGAGCGACATGACCATGCTGACCGACCTGACGGCGGTCGACTTTCCGGATCGCGATCCGCGCTTCGAGGTGGTCGCTCACCTGTACTCGCTCAGCCGCGGGCACCGTTTGCGGGTCAAGGCGCGCGTCGGCGATCGCGATGGCGAGACGGTCGAGATCGACACGCTGACCGACTTGTGGGCGAGCGCCAACTGGCTCGAGCGCGAGTGCTTCGACATGATGGGCGTCAAGTTCCTCGGCCATCCGGATCTGCGCCGCATCCTGCTGTACCCCGAGTTCGAGGGGCACCCGCTGCGCAAGGACTATCCGGCCGAGAAGATCCAGCCGCTGCTCGAGTACCGCGACGAGCCGAACACCGATAAAATCGCTCCCTTCGGCGTCGACGAGGGCATGTCGTTCGGCCGCCAGACCCACAAGCACGGCATCCAATCCGACGAGACGAACTGAGCGATGGAACCACTCGATCAAGATCTGGACGCCGCCGAGCTCGAGCTGCCGACCGAGCCGATGCTGCTGAACGTGGGCCCTGCGCACCCGGCCATGCACGGCACGGTGCGCATCGTGATGGAGCTGTCGGGCGAAATCATCGAGCGCTGCGACGTGCAGGTCGGCTACCTGCACCGCGGCTTCGAAAAGATGTGCGAGCGCGGCACCTGGACCCAGGTGTTCCCGTACGTCGACCGCTGTAACTACGTGTCGCCGATGCTCAACAACGTCGGCTTCGCGCTGGCTTGCGAGAAGCTGCTGGGCATCACGGTGCCCGACCGCTGCCAGTGGTACCGCATGATCCTGGGCGAGCTCGCCCGCATCTCCGATCACCTGACCTGCACCGGCGCCATGGCCATGGAGCTGGGCGCGTTCACGCCCTTTCTGTGGATGATCAAGGGCCGCGAGATGGTCTGGGAGATCATGGAAGAGGAGACGGGTGCGCGTCTCACGCATAGCTTCGGCCGCGTTGGCGGCATGGCTTCCCCTCCCACCGACGGCTTCAAGGAGCACGTGCGCGCGGTCGTGGCGCACAACGTCACGATCATCGACGAGGTCGAGCGCCTGCTGCTCGGCAACCGCATCTTCCTCGATCGACTGGAGAACGTCGGCGTGATCAGCGCCGCAGACGCCATCTCGCTCGGCTGGACCGGGCCCTGCCTGCGCGCCGCGGGCGTGCCCTACGACGTGCGCAAGGCTCACCCCTACCTCAAGTACGGCGAGGTCGATTTCGACGTGCCGGTGGGTACCACCAGCGATTCGTTCGATCGCTTCATGATGCGTCTGGCCGAGATTCGCCAGAGCGCGCGCATCATCGAGCAGTGCCTGCCACGCATGGCCGACTCGGGCCCGATCAACGTCGACGATCCGCGCGTCGTGCTGCCGCCCAAGAACGAGGTGTACAGCACCATCGAAGGCACCATCCAGCACTTCAAGATCGTGATGGAAGGCCTGAAGCTACCGGCCGGTGAGGTCTACTCGTACACCGAGGGCGGTAACGGCGAGCTGGGCTTTTACCTGGTCAGCGACGGCAGCGGCACGCCGCACCGCGTTCGCATTCGGCCGCCGTGTTTTCTCGTCACCGCCGGCCTCGAGCGCATGATTACCGGACAGATGATGGCCGATGTGGTGCCAGCCTTCGGCTCGCTCAACATGATCGGCGGAGAGTGCGACCGTTAGGGAAGCTGTTAGACGCCATGCCTAGCTTCAAACTGGACGACAAAGACATTCCGTTCGAGCCCGGTGACACCGTCATCCGGGCTGCCCATCGCGTCGGTGTGGACGTGCCTCACTACTGCTGGCACCCCGGCCTGAGCGTCGCGGCCAACTGCCGTATGTGCCTGGTCGAGGTCATGCCTCCGCCGGGTCGCCCGGCGATGCTGCTGGACGTGCTGGCCTGGGACGACCTGCACCAGACCTACGTGCCGCAGAAGAAGCCGAAGCTGCAGCCCGCCTGCCAGCAGGCCGCCGCCGATGGCATGGTGGTCAAGAGCCAGACCAGCGAGCACGCCGTCAAGGCGCGCTCCGCGGTGCAAGAGCTGCTCTTGCTCAATCACCCGGTGGATTGCCCGATCTGCGATCAGGCCGGCGAGTGCCGGCTGCAGGACTACTGGCTCGAGCATCAGGCTTCGAAGAAGCGCATGCACGACGAGCCGGTGCACAAGCCCAAGGGCGTCGTGTTCGGCCCGACCATCGTTTACGACGCCGAGCGCTGCATCATGTGCACGCGCTGCGTGCGCGTCTCGGCCGAGCTCGCCAAGGACCCAGTGCTCAGCATGCGCGAGCGTGGCAACCTGAACGAGATCACGGTCGCGCCCGGGCGTCAGCTCGACCACGACTACACGCTGATGACCGAGTACGTGTGCCCGGTCGGCGCGCTCACCTCCAGCGACTTCCGCTTCAAGGCGCGGGTTTGGTTCTTGCGCTCGGCGCGCAGCACCTGCGTCGGCTGCGCCACCGGCTGTAGCTCGTTCAGCGACTTCGACCCGCGTAATCAGAAGGTCTACCGCTACCGTCCGCGCGAGAACGAGGCAGTCAACAAGTTCTGGATGTGCGACGAGGGCATGCTGGACTACCAGCGCATCCACCAGCATCGCGTGCTAGCGCCGCTGATCCAGGGCGAGAGCGTGTCGGACAGCGCTGCCCTCGAAAGGGCGGCCGAGCTCGTCAAGGCGGCCTCTCCGCAAAAGACCGCGATCCTGCTGTCCGCCGAGCACTCCAACGAGGACAACCTGGCCCTGCTCGACCTGGGCAAGGCACTCGGCGCGCTGCAGATTTTCTACACCGGTCGCGCGCCTGGTAAGGGCGACGACATCCTGATGAGCGAGGACAAGAACCCCAACGTCGCGGGCGTGCTCGCGCTGTCGGGTGGTCGCGCCAAGCCGCTGGCCGATCTGGCTAGTGCCATCAAGGACGGCAAGGTCGGAGCGCTGGTAGCGCTCGGCTCGGCCATCGGTAACCCGAACGACGCTGGCGTGCTCAAGGAAGTGCGAAACTTCGTGGCGCTGTCCACGCACGAGGGACCGATCGCCAGTGCCGCTGCCGTGGTCCTACCGGCCAGCAGCTGGGCCGAGGCGGACGGCACCTTCGTCAATCGCCAGGGGCTGTGGCAGGAGAGCGACCGCGCCATCAACCCGCAGGGCAAGTCGCGCCCGGCGTTCCGCTGGGTGCAAGAGCTGGCCAAGCTGCTGAGCCTGAGCCTGCCGTGGAAGAAAGTGTCGGAGCTGCGTTCCCTGAGCAAGGGGCCAACTCCTCCCGCAACGACCCCGTCGGCGCCGCCGCCCGGAGCCGAGTAAATGAACGACATCGCCGTTTTCGCCATCAAGTTCGTCGCCCTCGGTTTTGCGGTGGCGATGTTCGCCATGAACCTGGCCGTGATTCTCACCTGGGTCGATCGTCGCCAGGGCTCGATGATCCAGGATCGCGTGGGCCCCAACCGCGCGGTCGCCTGGTTGCCGACGCCGATCGCGCAGGGCTTGGTGTTCGGACCGGCCGTGCTCGTGGCCGTGGGCGTGCTCGGCTACTGCATGAAGTTCGATGTCACCGGCGCAGCGCAGGAGCAGCGCGGCATCCTGTTCAGCCAGCTGGCAGTGCTGCTGCTGTGGCTCACCGGCTGCGTGATCGCCTCCAAGGTGAAGGCTCGCGGGCCGCGCTCCAGTTTCGACCTTTGGATTCAGACGCTGGGTGAGCCGCGCTACATCTTCTTCGGCGGCCTGCTGGCGCACGTCGTGCTGTTCTGCGTTTCGGCCGCCCTGCACGGCGGCAGCTCGGCCGAGACTTTTGCCGCGGCCAGCTCGCGCATCGGGCCAGCGCTGTTCGCGTTCGCGGCCGTCGCCGGTGCCGGCTACGCAGCCTTCACCATGCGCAAAGAGAAGCGCATCGGCCTGCGCTTGGCCGGCCTGCTGCACCCCGCTGCCGACGGCTTGAAGACGCTGTTCAAGGAAGACTTCATTCCGCCGAACGCGGATAAATTCCTGTTCAACCTGGCGCCATTCATCTCGTTCTTCCCGGCGCTGGTGGTGCTGGCCTGCGTGCCCTTCGCCGACACGCTGTGCTTCGCGACCGACGCCAGTGGCACGATCCAGCTGAGCCAGCTGGCCAGCATGGTGCCGCGCGACGGGGTGTGCTCCGAAGGTGCGCTGAAGCTCCAGGTGCTCGATTTCAACGTCGGCATCCTCTACTTCTTCGCCATCGCCGGCACCGGCATCGTCGGGGCGGCGCTGGCCGGTTGGGCCAGCGACAACAAGTACAGCTTGCTGGGCGGTCTGCGCGCCGCCAGCCAGATGGTCAGCTACGAGGTCACGATGGGCCTCACGCTGGTCGGCGCGATCATGGTCTACGGCACGCTGCAGATCGACAAGATGGTCGAGTGGCAGCAGCAGCACACCTGGGGAATGTTCGCCCAGCCGCTGGCCTTCGTGCTGTTCTTCGCGGCGGCGGTCGCTGAGTCGAAGCGCATCCCCTTCGACATCCCTGAAGGTGAAAGCGAGATCGTCGCCGGCTACTTCACCGAGTACGCGGGCATGAAGTTCGCCATGTTCTTCTTCGCCGAGTACATCGCGGTCGTCACCTCGGCAGCGCTGATGGCGGCGTTGTTCCTGGGCGGTTGGAGCTTGCCCTTCGTTTTCCGCGACGGCATCCACGTCGACATCGCCGGCAGCTCGCTGCTGGATGTCGCGCTGCCGCACGGCGCGCTGGTCGCGATCGGGGCGCTGGCCTTCATCCTGAAGACGATCGTGCTGTGCTGGCTGCAGCTGATGATTCGCTGGACCTTGCCGCGCTTCCGCTACGATCAGCTGATGCGTCTCGGCTGGCGTAAGCTGCTGCCGGCTTCGCTGGTCAACATCCTGATCACCGGCGTGGTCGTGATGGGCGTCCAGACCGGTGGCCCGGCGATCGAGCGCGCCTTCTCGGTGCTGAGCGACTTGTGCAATGCGCTGCTAGCGCTGGGCGGCATCGGCCTGGTGGTCTGGTTCGCGGTGTTCATGTGCACGCCGCGCAAGCGCAAACGAAATCTGGCGACGACTTCGGCCCAGTACGCGGCCGACGCCGGCGGTACTCGCACACTTCGGATGGGAGCATGACTGAGAGCACCAAGACCCTGGGGCCGCGCAAGGTTACCGGTACGCCGATCGCTCGGCCCGGACGAGGCGCTGGCGTTCAGACATACGTTCCCGAGATCGCCAAAGGCCTGGCCATCACGATGAAGCACTTCTTCCAGAATACGAAGGAGATGGCGCTCGGCCAGCGCAACGATCCGGTGCTCGAAGCCATCGAAGACGGCATCAACACGCTCTCGTACCCCGAGCAGCGCCGCCCGTACCCGACGCGCTTCCGTGGGCTGCATCGCCTGACCCATCGCGACGATGGTTCGCCGCGCTGCGTGGCCTGCCTGTGCTGCTCGACGGCTTGCCCGGCGCAGTGCATCCACATCGAAGCTGGCGAGTATCCCGAAGGCGACGCGCGCCGTGGCTATGAGCGCTTCCCCGAACGCTTCGTGATCGACGAATTGCGCTGCATCTTCTGCGGTTTCTGCGTGGAGGCTTGCCCTTGCGACGCCATCCGCATGGATACGGGCATGCACGCGGCGCCCTACGATTCGCGCGACCAGTTCATCTTCGAAAAAGACCTGCTGATGAGCTTCCCCGGTCGCGACGGCTCGCACGGCACCGCCAACCCGCGGCACGAGCCCGGCGAGGCCACCCACCCCGGCGTCTCCCGCAACCACGGCCACTGACCGCCCCCAGGCGCTAGCGTCTCGGGCCCTTCGCGACCTGGGCCCTCCTTTGGGTTCCTGGATTGAACAGGAAGGGGGAAGGGTGGAAGGTTTGTTGGGTGGGTTGGGGCATCAGCTCGGTTCGGCTGAAGGGTTTGGCCCACCTTCGCCACCCGTGGTTGCACCGCGTCAGTAGCTGCCCGACGGCCTTGCCGGCGTTCCGGCAGCGACGCGAACGCTGAACGGCTTGGCGCCCCCGACCCTTCCACCCTTCCTGTTCAATCTCTCGAGCCGAGCGGAGCCGGGAAGTGGCTGCTATAGTGCCGCGCGGTGACTGACTACGAAGTCGTAATTGGGCTCGAAGTACATGCGCAGCTGCTGACGAAGACGAAGCTCTTCTGTGGCTGCAGCACGAATTTCGGACAACCCCCGAACACCAACGTGTGCCCGGTGTGCCTCGGCCTGCCTGGCTCGCTGCCCGTGATCAACGGGGAAGCGGTAGAGCTGGCCGTCAAGACGGCGCTGGCGCTCAGCTGCACCATTCACGAGAGCAGCATCTTCGCCCGCAAGAACTACTTCTATCCGGACTTGCCCAAGGGCTACCAGATTAGCCAGTTCGAAGAGCCCTTCTCGACCAAGGGCCACCTCGACATCGAGGTCGACGGGCAGCATAAGCGCGTCGGTATTACCCGCGCGCACATGGAGGAGGACGCTGGCAAGAACCTGCACGGGGTCGGCGGAGACTCGGTGGTCGATCTGAATCGCGCCGGCGTGCCGCTCGTCGAAATCGTGGGTGAGCCCGACTTGCGCTCCAGCGCGGAGGCGGCCGCCTACCTGCGTGCGCTGCGTGACCTGCTGGTGTTCACCGGCGTGAACGACGGCAACCTGGAGGAGGGGAGCTTTCGCTGCGACGCCAACGTCTCGATCCGTCCGCGCGGTAGCGAAAAGTTCGGCACGCGCTGCGAGCTGAAGAACATCAACTCCTTCCGCTTCGTGCAGCGCGCCATCGACGCCGAGGTGATTCGCCAAACGGCCATCGTCGACGCGGGCGGAAAAATCACCCAGGAAACGCGCAGCTTCGATCCGGATACCGGCCTGACCGCCACGCTCCGCTCCAAAGAGGACGCGCACGACTACCGCTACTTCCCCGAGCCGGATCTGCCGCCGCTGGTCATCGACGAGGTGCTGCTCGGCAAGGCCAAGGCCGAGCTGCCCGAGTCGCCCGTCGCCTTGCGCGCTCGCTGGCAGAGCGAGCTGGGGCTGCCGCTGGCGACGGCCGTCACGCTGAGCGCCCATCCGGCCTACGCGCGCTTTTTCCAGGCTGCGCTCGGGAGCGGTAGGGACGCGGTCAAGGTCGCCAACTTCGTCGCCAACGACGTGCTGCGCAGCGCCAAAACGCACGGGCTCTCGGCTCAGTTCAGCGTCACGCCCGAGCAGGTGAGCGAGCTGCTCAGTTTGATCGATTCCGGACAGATCAGCGGCAAGCAGGCCAAAGAGGTGTTCGCTGCGATCGAGGGAAACCACGCGAAATCCCCCGCGGAAGTGGTGAAGGAAAAGGGCCTGAAGGTCGTTTCCGACGCCGGCGCGATCGAGGGCGCCGTGCGCAAGATCATGGCAGGCTTCCCGGACCAAGTGGCGAGCCTCAGAGCCGGCAAGAAGGGCGTGATCGGATTTCTGGTCGGCCAGGTCATGAAAGAGACGGCCGGCTCCGCCGACCCCAAGCTCGTCAATGAGCTATTGAACAAGCTGATCGCGGAGTCCTGAAATGAGCGCCCCGCTACCCCTCCGCGAGCCCAAGCCGCCCTGGCTCAAGGTGCGCGCGCCCGGTGGCGACAACTACACGCGCATCAAGCAGACGCTGCGCAACCTCGACCTGAACACGGTGTGCGAGGAAGCGCGCTGCCCCAACGTGGGTGAATGCTGGAGCGCCGGCACCGCGACCATCATGGTGCTCGGTCACACCTGCACGCGGGGTTGTCGCTTCTGCGCCGTGACCACGGGTCAGCCCGGCGGGGCGGTCGATCCGCGCGAGCCGGTGCACGTGGCGCGCGCCATCGCCAAGCTCGAGCTGCGTTACGTGGTGCTGACCATGGTCGATCGTGACGACCTGCTCGACGGCGGGGCTGCTCACGTGGGCCAAACCATCGCCGAGCTGCGCCAGCGCTGTCCCGAGCTGCTGATCGAGGCCCTGGTCGGCGATTTCGGCGGTCGCAAGCGCGATCTGGACACTTTGTTCGAGTCGGCGCCGGACGTGTTCGCGCACAACATCGAGGTCACGCGCCGGCTCACCCCCAAGATTCGCGATCAGCGCTGCGACTACGATCTGTCGCTGGACGTGCTGCGCTACGCCAAGGAGCGGGCCAGCGGCCGCTACGTCAAGAGCTCGATCATGGTCGGTATCGGCGAGAGCGACGACGAGGTGCTCGAGACGCTGGCCGACCTGCGCAAGGCTGGCGTCGACATCGTTACGCTCGGTCAGTACCTGCGCCCGACTCCCAAGCACGCCCCCGTCGTGCGCTACGTCGAGCCCGAGATCTTTACCCACTACGAGCGCGAGGCCAACGCGCTCGGCTTCGCGTTCGTGGCTTCCGGCCCGCTCGTGCGCTCGAGCTATCACGCTGCCGAGGGCTTCGTGGCGGCCCAGCTCGCCCCCACGGCCGCCCCCGAGCGGCCGCTGGCCGAGCTCGCAGGCGGTCAGCAACTGATTCCGGCTACCTCGCTCGTGCGCCGTTGAGCGCGACCGTGCTCATGTCGCGCGGGCTTTGAAAGCGGCCGGGCTTGCACAAAGGGCTCGCGCAGCGGCAGCGGGGGCATTAGCATCGCAACTGGTCTTACCACTAGGTCACCCAGCCCCATGCCCGTTCTGGACCAAAGCCTTCTCGGCAAGGTAGCGACTCAGCTCAGTCTGCCGCCTTCCTATGCGCCGAGCACGACCACGGCTTCGATTCTGAGCATCGCGGCGGCCTCCTACGGCTGGAAGTCGAACGACGAGGTGACCCAGCCTACCGGTTTCGACCCCGAGGCCGCCCGCCTGTTCGAATCGGTCGTCGAGGCGGCGTTCTTGGTAGCCAACGCCGACGGTGAATTCGACGTCGCCGAGCAATCGGCTTTCCGTCATGTGGTGGTCACGGCTTGCACGGGGCTGGTGGTGGAGCGCCAGGTCTCCGCTCTCCTGGCCGACCTGAGCGACCAGCTGAGCGAGGACGGCATGGACAAGCGCGTGCAGATGGTCTCCAGAAGCATCGTGCGCGAGGACCAGGCCCGCGAAGTGCTGCGCATCGCCGCGCTCCTGGCGCACGTGTCCGGCGGCGTGAGCACGATCGAGCGCGAGGTGCTAGCCAAGTTGGCGCTGGAGCTGAAGCTCGATGAAAGCGCGGTAGATGCTGCCGTCAAGGAAGCCGGAAACGCGATCGCCGAATAGCTCGCGGCTGCTCATGAATCCCAAAGTTCGCACGCCCCCAGCCAGTTCTACGAGCTCCGAAATCGTGAGCGCCCTGCGCCCCGACGGCACGCTCGACCCCGCCCACGATCCCGGACTGACGGAGGAGCAGGTCGTCTATCTGTATCAGCAGATGGTGATGACCCGTCAGCTCGACGAGCGCCTCGTTCAGCTGCAGCGCCAGGGGCGCATCGGCTTCCACGTCGGCTCGTTGGGGGAAGAGGCGGCCATCCTGGGCGCCGCCTTCGCCATGGCGCCCGCGGACTTCCTGTTCCCGTGCTACCGCGAGTTTGGCGCGGCGCTGATGCGCGGCCTGCCGCTGCAGAAGTTCGTCGACAACATGTTCGGCAACGCCAACGACACCGTCCTTGGCCGTCAGATGCCGAACCACTCGACCTGCCGTGCCGTGGGTTGGTGCTCCGTGAGCTCGCCGGTCGGTACGCAAATCACGCAGGCGGTCGGCTTCGCCTGGGCAGCGAAAATCGCCAAGCAGCAGCGCTCGGCGCTGGTCTACTTCGGTGACGGAGCGACGTCCTCGTCCGACTTCCACAGTGGCGTGAACTTCGCCGGCGTGTTCAAGGTGCCGTGCGTGCTGCTGTGTCGCAACAACGGCTGGGCCATCAGCGTGCCGGTGGAACGCCAGACGGCGACCAAGACTTTCGCCGAAAAGGCGGCCGCCTACGGCATTCCGGGCGTGCGCGTCGACGGTAACGACCTGTTCGCCGTGGTCAGCGTCACGCGGCGCGCGCGCGAGCGCGGAGAGCGGGGCGAGGGCCCGACGCTGATCGAAGCCATCACCTACCGCATGGGTGGTCACTCGACCAGCGACGATCCCAAAGCCTATCGCGGGAGCGACGCCCTCGAGCAGTGGGCAGCCCGCGATCCGCTGGAGCGCGTGCGCGACTACCTGACCAAGAAGAATGCCTGGGACGACGCCCGCGAGCGTGCGCTCATCGAGGAGGTCGACGCGCGCTTCCGCGAAGCGGTCTCGATCGCGGAGCGCACGCCGCCGCCACCGCTCGAGTCGATGTTCGAAGACGTGTACGAGTCGCCGCCTTGGCACCTGGTCGAGCAACGCCAACAACTCCTCTCCGGCCCCCGGCCCGCCTCCTCCCACTGAAACGGCCATGCCGCGCGCCATGCACGCTCGAGATGTTTTCACAGGAAGGG
>DATDEV010000462.1:0-3463 GCA_036522995.1 Polyangiaceae bacterium | reverse complement strand
AGCAGAAGCGCGAAATGCAGCAGCTGCGCGCCGACCTGACACGCCTGGAGGCCGAGTACGCCAAGGTGCAGGGCGAGCACACCGCCCTGCGCACCCGTCTGACCGAGCTCGGGACCGCGCTCGAGCGCGCCCGCGAACAGGCTCACGTCGGCGAGCTCGCTCACGTCACGGCCGAAAAGGACCTGGCCCGCACCGTGGGCGAAATCGAGCGCGGCGAATCGCGCATCGCCAAGCTCGGCGTCGAGCTCACGGACATCGACGCCGCCCTGGAGCAATCCGCGGTGCTGGAGTCCGAGTCGCGCGCTCAACTGAGCGAGCTGCGCACGCAGCTCGAGCACCTGAATCACGAGCTGGCGCGCGCCGAGAGCACGGCCGCGGCCTGGCGCGAGCGGGTGGCCACCCAGCTGTCGCTCGTCACCGAGCGCAAGGTGCGGTTGGCTCAAGTCAAGGAGCAGGTCGAGGCAGCGCGGGCCGCGCTCGAGCGCGTCAGCGGTGCGCTGGTCGAGCTCGAGACGCGAGCTGCCAAGCTCGACGAGGAGCTCAACGAGGCTTCCATGGCCTACGGCGACACCGCAGCGCGCATCATGGTGGCGCGCGAGCAGCGCATCGAGGCCTTACTGGTTGCCAAGCTCGCTCATGTCGAGCTCGACGAGGCCCGCACCCTGCTGGAACAGGTGCGTCAAAGCCTGGCCGGTCAGGAAACGGACCTCAAGTCGCTGCGCGACGAGCTCGAGCTGCTGGACGAAGCAGTACGCCGGCATGAGATGGCCGCGCAGCGCATCGCGCTATCGCGCGAGCATTTGCTGGCCAACGTGCGCGAGCGCTTCCGTGGGCTGGATCTGCGGCGCGTGGTGGGCGACTACCACATGCGCATGCCGCCCGACGCCGAGCAGCGCCGTCGCATCGACGAGCTGACCCAGCTCATCGATCGCATGGGCCCGGTCAACCTCGACGCCAAGGCCGAGCACGATGACGCCGAGCGACGCTTCAAGGACCTGAACGACCAGAAGGTCGACATCGAAAAGGCGCTGATCGAGCTCGAGCACGCCATCAAGCACATGAACAAGGAGTCGCGTCGCCGCTTCAAGGAGACGTTCGAAGCCATCAACGATCTGTTCAAGAAGACCTTCTACAAGATGTTCCGCGGCGGCCGCGCCGAGCTCATGCTCACGGATCCGGACGATCTGCTCGGCAGCGGCGTCGACATCATCGCGCAGCCCCCCGGCAAGAAGCTGGGCAACATCGAGCTGATGAGCGGTGGTGAGAAGGCGCTCACGGCAGTGTCGCTGATCTTCGCCATCTTTCAGCACCGCCCCTCGCCCTTCTGCATCTTGGACGAAGTCGACGCTCCGCTCGACGAAGCGAACGTCACTCGCTACAACGAGGCGATCCGCTCGATGACGCACAGCTCGCAGTTCATCTTGATCACGCACATCAAGCGGACCATGCAGAGCGTCGACGTGCTGTACGGCGTCACCATGGGCGAGCCCGGCGTGTCGCGCATCGTCAGCGTGAAGATCAACGAGAACGCGGTCAGCCGCAGCGACAGCCTCTCGGCCCACTCCGTCCACGACACCGAAAAGCCCGCCTCCGGCACCGAATCCTCGACCGCCGTCGCCTGACGGCGGGGGAATCAACAGGGAGACGGGGAGGCGGGGAGCGAGCAGTTTCGGGTGCCGAGGCGTGCTCGCTCTTGCATTGCACCGGTTCGGTGTCGGTTCTTCCCAGTGCAACGCAAGCGACCTGGGCAAATCTGCGCAAAAAAACCTCCCCGCCTCCCCGCCTCCCTGTTGATTCCCCTCGTTACGGGGCGGACGGGGCGCCGATGGTTTCGAAGATGGCGATGGTTTCGGCCTTGCCGGCGCGGTGCCCGATCACGCGCGAGACGATGTGACCGTTGAAGGTGGAGATGCGCGCTAGCGGCGCCTCGCACAGCGCGTAGAGGCTGCCGTCCTCCGGGTCGTGGTTCACGTCGCGAAACGTCTTGAGCAGTGTTCCATCCTTGCGCGACACCTCGACGTCGACGGCATCCCAACCGCGCACGTCGAGCGGCAGGTGCGTCACGACGATCTCCGCGTCGGGATCGAGCGGCGGAAGCTGCATCACCGGCGCGGGCTCCGGCGCCACGACTTGCACGCGCAGGCCCGACGCGATCACCTGTTCGACGCGCTGGCGCGTGCTGCCGATGTCCAGGCCGCCGCGAGGCGCCAGATACTGCTGAAGCAGGCTGATCTTGTCGATGAAAGCGGCTTCGTCCGCGCTGCCGGCTGCAGCGGCCGCGAACAGCTCTTCTTCGAAGCTCGCCGCTTCCGCGGCGTCCATCGTGCCCAGCTGGTAGTCGTCCAGATCTGCAAAAGCTTCACGCGGCTCGCTCATGCTGCCTCCCAGGAGAGGCGCTTGCTCATGCACTCGCGCAGGCTGGCAAGCGTTCGGTGTCGCAGTACGCGCGCATTGCTTTCACTGATGCTCAGCGCCTGTGCCACGTCATCGTGACCGCGCGACTCGAGGTAGCCGAGCCGAATCAGATCGCGGCTGCGCTGCGACAGCTGGCTCAGGCAATCCTCCAGATGGATCACCTCGTAGGTCTCACGCGATGCTGCCTCGACGCTGACGACCTCCAGCGCTGCACCGTAGGTTTGCCAGAGTTGCTCACGCCGCTCCCGCTGACGCGCTCGATCGAAGGCCAGGTTGCGGCAGATGCCGAGCACGAAGCCGCCCAGGCGCTCCGGTTGCTCGATCCGACCGCCGCGCAGCGCCTCGATCATCAGCAGCAGCGCGTCCTGCGAAAACTCCTCGACTGCCTCTTTGCTGCGCAGCCGGCGGCGCGCGAAGGCACGCACGGCAGGCGCCATGCGTCGGCACAGCGTCTCCTCCGCAGCGCGCTCACCGCTGCGGGCTCGACCAACCAGCTGGGTCAGAGGCTCGAGCTCCGCGGTCGTCACCCCGTCAGATTAGCAAATCCTCAGCAGGTTTTCGAGCCATTCGGCCGTTCGGCACGGCCGGAGCAGGAAAAACGCTTTCCCCTGTAACGCTTTGAAAGGTCCTTCCACTTCAGGGGTCAAAGCCATGCAGAAGTCAGCTTGGAAAAGGAAATTGGGTCGGTTGGGGATGGTCGCCAGCGCGCTCGGGCTCGTGGGCAGCGCGGTCGTGCATTTTCGAGCGCAGCGCACGCTGGACGCCCCCTACCCGGACCTTCATGCCAGCACCGAGCCGGCGCTGATCGAGCGCGGACGCTACCTGGTCGAAGGGCCAGCGCATTGCGGCGAGTGTCACGGCGCAAGCGATCCGCCCGCCGTCTCGCTCCGGGGCCGCCCGCTGGTGGGCGGCAAGGAATTCGTGCTGCCGGTCGGGACCTTTCGCGTGCCCAACATCACCACGGATCCGGAGACCGGCATCGGCAACGTGAAGGACGAGGCCATCGCGCGCATGATCCGCTATGGCGTGAAGCCCAACGGGCAGATGG
>DATDEV010000461.1:0-5312 GCA_036522995.1 Polyangiaceae bacterium | reverse complement strand
CAACATCAGCCGGCGGCCCAGGCGAATCATCTGGCCGGTTCAATAGCACACAACGTGCCCGCCGGCCGCCCGCGCCTGACCTGCCTGCCCAGACATAACCATTTGATTTTCCTAGGTTCTCGTTCAGACCACCCGCCGCCGGCTGGCCGGATGCCGCAACTATGTTGAGCCTATCCGCCAACTGCGTTGCCGGCAGCCGCTGGCGTCCGAGGCAGCGCAACCCGGTCCGCTCGCTCGCAAATCGGCACCGGAATAGTGGGCCGTTTCCCGGGAAAGTTGCTAGCGGCTGGGGCGAACGCCATTTCATGCGGACGCCGTGGCAGCTCGAGCGCTTTCGACCCTCTTTGAGGCCGTTGCCGCTGCTCGCCATCTGCTTCTGGTTCGTGCACTGGAATGACGGCGCACCGCGCGCTGCGCGCGCCGAGAGTGACAGCGCCAAGGCCCTGTGCGTCGCGCTGAGTGCGCGTGGCCTGCTCGCGAAGCCGGCCGACGTCCACTTCGTGCCCAAGGCGCCGCGCCCCTGGGACCTGCTCATCGACAGCGAGCGCTGCGTGGTGCGCGCGCACCGCGGCGGCGACCCCAGCGACATTTTCATCGTCGAGACGCGCGTGGCGCCGGGCGGCAGCCTGCTCGAGATCGACGGCGTCTTCAACCTGAGCGCGACGTCGGCCGCTGACGAGCAAAACCTGGTCGTGAGCGACGTGCGCGCGGCTTGGGCCATCGGCACCGGTGACACCTTCAACTCGGTTCAGTTCGCCGACTTTCGCGGCGAGCCGTCGCCCCAAGGTCCAGGCTGGAACCGGGCGCGCGTCTACCAGAACGCGATCACCAACCTGCAGGAGACGGGCGAGCTCGCCGGAGTGGGCCGGCGCTCGTTCAAGCTCGAGCCGCCCGCTTACAAAGTAGTGCTCGGTTTCACGCAAGGCGCGCTGCTGATCGACGCCGATTCGCACAAAATCCGTATTGCGGACAAAGGCGCGGCGCTGGAGGGCGAGCGCTACGTGAAGGAGGTGACGCCGCCCAAGGCGCGCCCTGGCAACTTCGTCACCTGGGCGGTGGATCGCGTGCGCGCGCTGCCGTGGTTCGGTGACGAGCGCATGCAGTGGCTGAAAGCCGTCGCATTCGGAGGCCGCGACCAGCTCGAGCAGATCGTGAGCAGCGTGACCGGCGACGACGGTTCGTCGACCATCAAGGAAGAGCTGGGCGATCTGTTCGCCACCGGCGCCGCGCAGACCAATCCCGAGACGGGCTGGCCGCCGCCGCCGATGGAGCCAATGATGACCCCGCCGCTGCAGGGCGAGGGGCAGTGGGGCTCGCTCGAAAAGGATCCGTTCATCGCCAAGAACCCCGGCGCGCCGAGCCCGTTCGTGTTCTCGTTCATCCGCACCGACCGCAAGCGCATGTACTCGCAGGTGTTCGTCACCCTGTGGGATCCGCGGCAGATCGAGCTGCACGCCATGAGCGGCACCGTCGAGCCGATCAGCGCTACGGGCGAGACCGGCCCCGGTCAGGTGCCGCGCGATCCGCGGATTCTCAAGCGCTTCGTGGGGGCCTTCAACGGCGGTTTTCAGGCCGTTCACGGCGAGTTCGGCATGATGGCCGAGCGCACGCTGTACCTGCCGCCCAAGCCCTATGGCGCGACGGTCGCGGAGCTCGACGACGGCTCGACGGCGTTTGGCAGCTGGCCCGAGTCAGCCGAAGTGCCGAGCAACGTGGTGTCGTTTCGCCAGAACATGACGGCGCTGGTCGAGCATGGCGACCTCAACCCGTGGAAGCGTCACTGGTGGGGCGGCCTGCCGCCGGGCTGGACCGAAGAGAGCCGCACGGTGCGCAGCGGCCTGTGCATGACCAAGGAGGGCTTCATCGGCTACTTCTACGGCGCCAGCATCGACCCGGACGTGCTCGGCTTGGCGATGCAGCGCGCTCGCTGCGAATACGGCATGCACCTGGACATGAACCCGGGTCACACCGGGCTCGAGTTCTATCGCACCGGACCCAAAGGCAGCCTGCCCGTCCCCAGTCGCAAGCTCGACGGTGAATGGGAGGCGCGCGGCGCCGTGCCGGGCGTGCCGGGCTGGGAGTTCATGTCGCGGCGCATGATCAAGCTCATGGCGCTGATGAACTTTCCTCGCTACATCAACGTCGATCCGCGAGATTTCTTCTACCTCACGCTGCGCTCGGTGCTGCCCGGCGAGCCGCTCACGCCGCGCCTGCAGCCGCCCGAGGCCGGTGAAGGCAGCTGGCGCGTCGACGGCCTGCCGCAGCACGGCTGGCCCTACGCGGTCGCCACCACCAACCTGCGCGCTGACCCCACGGACCCCGACTTTCGCATCGGCCTGATCAAGCTCGATGCCAAGCTGGTGCGCGTCGCGCAGCCTGGCGACGTGGGTGGTAGCGTGGTGGTGGAGCTGCGCGGCCCTGGCGAGACGGCCAGCAGCGAGGTCACGCTCTACCACGAAGGTGCGATCGGGTTTCACATCGCCTACCAACCGAAGGCCGCCGGCGCGCTGCGCGTGACCTCGGGCTTTCCGGCGGACTCACCGCATGCCCGGGACGCGACGGCCGCGATGGGCATCGACGAAAGCGGAGCGCTCTTGTACGCGCGAGTGGCTGGCGGTCAGCACCCGAGCGGCGATGGTGAGCGACTCTCGAAGCTGCTCACCGAGCTGGGCTGCCAGTCGCTCGTGTTCTTGCCGCGCCCGCTCGCGACGCTGTTCGGCACGGCCGGCGAGGCTTCGAATGCTCCGGGTCTGGGCGTGCGGCTGCTCCGAGCCGAGGGGCCAGGGGCGAAGCTGCTCTTCCCCGACACCCCGATCGTGAAGCCAACCAAGTGGGCGCCGCTGCAGCAAAAGCGAGTGCGCTACAAGTGACTACGTTTGCCTACCTCAGCCCACTCCAATCACCCCCAGTATTGACGGCTGGTGCTCCAAAACCTGCGCTTTGCGCCGACAAACCCGGCGCGAGCGACCCGAAATTCCAGCAATACTTCTCGCCAACCCTGAGTCCGGGAGGTATCTTTACGCGACGATTTTTCCCGGTCGGTTCCTTCGAAGACTCCATTCGGACCACGGGCCGCCGCGGTTCGTCGCATGAAAGAGCGCGAAGCGCCGGCCAGGGGCCTACCAAGACCAGCCGCCAGTGCCGGGTCAGAGAAAAAGAGCAGAGAGAGCAGCATCGATGAGCGACAAGGCGAGTTCGGACCTCGACGTTTTTGACGGCCTGGCGGCCAAGAAGTCTCGACCGAGTGCAGCGGCTCCCGCCCCGCTGCCCAGCAGCCGTGGCCCGGTCCCGCCGCCCTCGAACACCCGGCAAAAGACTCTGCTCGGCTTGACCGCTCCGCTGCCCGGCAGCCGCCCGGGACCCCCGCCACCACCTTCGCCAAGCAAGCCGCCTGGGCCTCCCGCGCCGCGCAGCAGCCTGCCGCCGCCTCCGCTCAAGACCCAGACCGGCGGGTTCCCCGCACCGCCGCCCCCGCCCAGCATGCCTGGGGGTCACCGCGTGCCGCCACCGCCGCCCAGCAAGTCGCTCGCCCCGCCGCCGCCGCCCCCTCCGCTAGCGGCTCCTCGCGGCGGCGACGACGACGAGACGACCCCCGTGCCCTCGCTCAAGGCGCCGGCCCTTCCCAGCAAACCTGGCAAGCCCGGCGTCGACGTCGATTGGGACGACGAAGACGAGGCAACGCAGGTCTTCGACAAGGGCTTCGAGGACACCGCGCGCGCGCTGCTGCACAGCGCGCCCCCGCCGCCCGCCGCTGGTGCTCCGCCTCCCACCTCGCGCGCCGCAGGCCTCGTCGGGCGACCACTGAGCGTGCCGCCGCCCTCGGTGCCGCGCGCTCCCCTGCCCCCGCCACCCAAGGCGCAGCAGCTGCCGGCGCAGGCGACTCCTTACCAGGCGACTCCTTACCAGGCGTCGCCGACCATCACCCTGCCGCAGCAGCGCAGCGGGCGCAGCGGGCTGTGGATGCTCGTCGCGGCCATCGCCGTGATCGGCGCCGGCGCGGCGGCGTACGCGCTGATGCCCAAGAAGGGCTCGCTGGTCGTGTCGGTTTCCGGCCCTGCCGGCAAAGCGATCGACGGCGTGCAGGTTTACGTCGACGATTCGCAACGCTGCGATGCTTCACCGTGTCAGGTGACGGACCTGCCGCGCGGCGTGCACTTCGTGAAGGTGGCGGCCGCCGGCTACGCGACCACCGCGCCCAAGGCCGTGAAGATCAACGCCGGTGAAGAGAGCGCCGAGAACGTCGAGCTGGCGCGCAGCGCTGACGGCAGCGGCCTGCGCGTCAACACCGAGAGCGCGGGTCTGCGGCTGTCCGTCGACGGCAAGGATTACGGCCCGCTACCGCAGGAGATCAAGGATCTTTCGCCGGGCGAGCACACCATCAAGATCGACGGCGGCGAGCGCTACGAGTCGATGGAGAAGCGCGTCACGGTCCTGGCCGACAAGCTGACCACCATCGAGCCGAAGCTGAAGGTCAAGAAGGGCCTCGCCACCATCAAGGCCGGTCAGAATGCCGACGGCGCCAAGGTGCTGCTGGTGAGCGGTAGCGAGCGCAGGCCCGTGCCGGCGCTGCCGCTGCGCGTCGATATCACCTCCGAAAAGCCGTACAGCATCGTCGCGACCAAGAAGGGCTTCAGCGACTACAAGCAGGACATCGTGTTCGAGGACGGCCAGGCGGAGCGGACCTTCGTCGTCGACCTGGGTGGCAGCTCCGAGTCGGACAAGGACAAGGACAAAGAGCCGGAGAGCTCGTCGACCAAGCCGGCGCCGACACCGCCCGTTGGCAGGCCGACGCCCGCCCCGGTCGAAAAGCCTGCGCCCGTCGAAAAGCCCGCCCCGGTCGCCGCCTCGGGCAAGGGCACGCTGAACATCAACTCCATCCCCGTCACGACCATCATGCTGGACGGCAAGCCACTCGGGCAGACGCCCAAGGTGGGCGTCAGCGTGAGCCCCGGCTCGCACACCGTGGTCTTCGTTCACCCCGAGCACGGCCGAAAAGCCAAGACAGTGAGCGTCGAAGCGGGCAAAACAACGGTCGCGATGGTGCGCTTTCCGTAGCTAGCAGCGTCGCTCAGCCGCTCTGCGGGGATCTTCGTCGCTGCTCAGCGACCCGGCGGATCGTCGCTCGTTTCGCTCCAGAGGCTCCAGCTGGTGGCGCACTCGCTGGTGAAGGGGCGCCCCACGCCGGCGCAAGCCGCGGGCTCGAAGCCCGGGCCGAGCGCGCCGATTTCGACGCGCGGCGCGAGCGGCAGATCGCGCTGCCATTTGCCCATATAGCGGTCCGTTCGCGCAGCGACCTGGGCCTGCGCGCTTAC
>DATDEV010000460.1:0-2112 GCA_036522995.1 Polyangiaceae bacterium | reverse complement strand
GCTTACTCGCGATCAGGCAAGCGGCACGGGCCCGACGACGCTCACAAACCTGTGTGGTGCCTGCGACGTGGTCAAGCCACCTACACACGCGCTGCCCTTCAGCGGCGCTCGGGCTTGCTCGCGCCGATTGGCTCGGCTCCGGCACTGGCGGACTTGGTGCGCTCGCGCTCTTCGCGCTCACGCTTGCGCTTCTTTCGGCTGGCTTCGTCGTCGGCCGGCGGACGACCGACGTCGTAGCTCGTTACCTTGGTGGAAGGGCTCGAGCCCTCCGGCATCCAGCGCGATGCCCGGGGCAACATCGGGCGCCCGAGCGCGTAGAGCACGCTCGTCTCGTAGCTCGCCATCGGCGGCGTCGAACCACCCGCGCGGTGCACGAAAGCCGGGTGATGTGAGCCCCGATCCAGCTCGACCACATCCTTACAGCCAACCTGCAGCAAGGCATTCGCCAGCGCGTCGCTCGAGTCGTGCTTTCCGAGCGCGACGAGCAGCGCGCCGTCGGGCGCCAGGCACAGCGCGCCGCGTTGCCGCAGCTCACCGCGCTCGCGCCCGCGTGGCTCCAGGTTGCCATCGTGGGCGAGTAGCGGCAGCTGCACCGCGTCGTCGTCTGCTGCACGCTCCGGGGCGCCGCCGGTCGTCAGGCGCAGCTCGCCGCGCGTGCTCACGATCAGGCTGGCATAGGTGGTGCGCAGCTGAATCGGCGAAGCGGCGCCGAAGCTCAGACCGTAGCGCGTCGAGTCGGTCGTGTGCCCCAGGCCGATCGCGGCCAGCACCTCGTGCGCTTCGCGCTCGTCGAGCGATAGCTTCACGCCCGCAGCGCCCCAGGCGCCTGGCTCCTTGGCGCCGGCGCGCGCGCGGAAGGCCACGTGCCCCTTCTCGAAGCGCGTGAGCTGTACCTCCACGCTGCCGATGGCGAGCTTGGCGCCGAACATGCCGGTCAGCCAACTGGGCGGGGGCTGTATGCCGGTATCGGGCAACCAATCCAGCCCGGCCGCCTTGGGCGGCGAGGCGTCGCGCACCATCACGTAGAAGAAGTCCTTGGGCGCGCCGCGCACGTACTTGTCGACCGCGATCTTCATGCCCAGGTCGGCGATGCGCAGCTCGGCCTTTTGCTTGCGTGGGTTGAGCACGTCCATGAACACGAAGCCGGTGTGGGCAGGGTTCATGTCCAGGTGAATGCCGTACGAGCAACCGGCTTGGCGCAGCGCCTTGCCCAGCGTGGCGCCGTCGATCTCGTTGCCCCAAGCGTAATAGAGGTGTCCCGCCGAGGTCACGCAGATGGCCGAGCGGTGCGTCATCACGCTCTCGCCTTCGAGCTGCCAACCCCACAGGTTGCGCCCCGTCGGGTTGGCGACGCCGTCTTCCACGAGCGGGTCGAGATTTTGCCGAAAAGAGACGATGTTCTTCGGAATTTCGCTGGTGTTGGGCCAGCTGCCGAGCCCCACTTCGCCGGTGTCGGTCACGACCACCGTGGCGCCGGCCTTGACCGGCGGTAGCAGCACGCGGCGGTCGACCATCATGCCGTAGGCCCCGTGCGTCGTCTTGAAGGCACCGTTGAAGGTGGCCACGATGCGCCGGTACACAGCCGGATCATCGGGCAGGCGCCCGTCACCCGGCGCGCCGATGGTGGGCTTGGGATCTTCGTAGCCAGCCTGCATGCCCAGCTCCAGCTGACGCATGTCGAGCGCGATCAGCAGCACCTCCGCGTAAGGGCGCTTGGGGTCGGGCCGGATGGTTGCGCGATAGAAATACGGCGGCGGTTGCCCCCCTCCGGGTAGCAGACCCTGCATCGGCTTCAGGAAGGGGAGGCTGACCGGCTTCCACACGCCTTCGGTCGGGCTGGGGGCTTTCCAGATCGACGGCACGTTCGGGGGCGGCCAGGTGTCGACGGCGCTCTCGAACGCCGTGGCGTCGAGCACCCGCGCCACCACGTTCTTCTCGGCGTCGACCTTCAGCTCGGTGCCGACCTTGCTGGCGAACAGCGAATAGGCGGCGCGCTTGACCTGGTCCTCGGCGCCGAACACCTTGTTTTCGAGCCAGGCGATCGGCGCCGGCCCGACCTCGCTTCGCACCAGATCCACCAGCCAATGCACGAGCGGCTTACCGCCGTAGACC
>DATDEV010000459.1:0-2628 GCA_036522995.1 Polyangiaceae bacterium | reverse complement strand
GGGCGGCAGCCAATCGCTAAAGGCAGCGGGCCATCACGCAGGTGAAACGGCACGCACCCTGGAGCTTATCACCGCCGTCAGCCAGCGCCGCCGCCTACGGCTGGCGCGCCGCCGTTGTTCGCACCGCCGCCCGAGCTGTCGCCGGGCTGGGCGGCGATGAGCTCGGCTTGGACCTCGATGCAGAGCGGGCATTTGCTCGCAACCTCGGAGCAGTTGTAGGCCGCGTCGAGGCAATCGGTACAGCGCAGGAGCTCCGAATGCAGCTCCTGCTGCTCTTCGCTATCGTCGGCGCAGCGCTCCTGGCAGTAGCCGAGGTCCAGCTCGCCCTCCGAGCAATACTCGAGCCTTTCGCAGGTCTGATGGCAGTCGACCGGTTGACCCAGGTCCTCGCAGCCGCCCGCACTGCCGAGCAACGCGGCAGCGAGGCCGAGCAGCGTGAAAATTCTCATATGCCTTCTCAAAGCGTGGGCCCTGATTCTCTCGCCTCGTCGAACGTTCGGCCTACCAGCAATGACGAGCTGCGGCAAAGCCCCGGTTTTCGCGCGTCATCGCAAAGCGGGCGCTTTCGGTCAGGCAGGCTGACGAGCAGGCTTGATTAGCTGGGCGTTCGGGTCTACGAAACGCGGCCGTGAACATCGATTTCACCGGCAAACGAGTCCTGGTTGCTGGCGTCGCTGACGACGTCGGTTTTGGTTTCGCGATCGCCAAGCAGTTCGCCGAGTCCGGCGCCAAAGTCTGCATTGCAGGCTGGCCGCCCGCGCTCGGCATCTTCGAGACGGTTCTGCGCCGCGGCAAGCTCGACGAGTCGCGCAAGATGTCCGACGGTTCGCTGCTCGAGTTCGAGCGCATCTACCCGCTCGACGCCTCGTTCGACACACTGGACCAGGCGCCGCCCGCCATCCGTGAGAACAAACGCTACGCCGAGCGCGGCGACTTCTCGATCCAGGGCCTGGTCGATCGCATGGTCGCCGATTTCGGCCCGCAGCCGGTGGACGTCGTGATCCATTCGCTTGCCAACGGTCCCGAGGTCGCGAAGCCCCTGCTCAACACGTCGCGCCAGGGTTACCTGGCGGCGCTCTCTGCCAGCTCGTACTCGTTCGTCTCGATGGTGCAGCGCTTTGCGCCACTCATGAAGCCCGGCAGCAGCTTCCTGTCGCTGACCTACCTGGCGAGCCAGCGCGTGATTCCGCGTTACGGCGGCGGCATGTCGTCGGCCAAGGCAGCGCTCGAATCCGACACGCGCTACCTGGCCTTCGAGGCCGGTCGGCGCTTTGGCGTGCGGGTCAACACCATCTCGGCCGGCCCGTACGCTTCGCGCGCCGCCAACGTGACCGGCGCGATTGCCGCGATCGTGAACTTTTACGAGCAGAACTCGCCGCGGCCCGAGCGGCTGTCGCCCGAGGACGTGGCGTTCTCCACCCTGTTTTTGTCGAGCGCGCAGGCAGCCGCCATCACCGGAACCACGCTCTACGTGGACAACGGCTTTCACGCGATGGGCAAGGCTATGGGCGACGGTGATCTGGACTGGGTGCTCAAAGGCGGAGCGGTTGCTCAAGAGTAACGACGGGCCGCCCCAGGGCTGATATCGTCCGCGGCGCATGAGCTACCGCCGCTTGATCGTGCCGCTGCTGCTGTGCGTCTGTCTGCCTGCGTGCGATGACCCGCCCAAGCCCGAGGCCAAGCCGGCCGAGACGGCTGCGGCAGCGCCCGTCGCACTGCCAAGCTCGCCTCCGCCCGCACCGACCCCTGCCGCCAAGCCGGCCAAGGTCAAGAAGCAGCTGACCGATTGTCCCAAGGGCCCAGTCGTGACGTTCGAGCAGAAGGCGCTCGAGGACGAGATCAGGCGCAAGCTGCCCAAGCCCACCGGCGACATCACCTACGCCGAGCTGAAGAAGCTGAAGTCACTCAACACCTCGCAGCTGAAGCTCGAAGAGCTCGACGTCTGCATCTTTTCGCAGATGACCGGCCTCAAGGAGCTGTTCCTCGGCCAGGGCACCTTCGACGACCTTTCGCCAATCTCCGGCGCCACGGGCCTGGAGTCACTGCGCGCCTCGATCAACGAGGTCAGCGACCTGAAGCCTCTCGCCAAGCTCAAGAAGCTGGATCGGCTGGATCTGGGCCGGACGCAGGTGAAGGACATCACTCCGCTCGCCGAGCTGACCGCCCTGACCGAGCTGCAGCTCGACGGCACGCAGGTGGAAGACATCTCGCCCCTCGCCAAGCTCACGCTGCTCGAGACGCTCAATCTCAAGGGCAGCAAGGTCAAGGATTTGTCGCCCCTGAACGGGCTGAAGAAGCTCAAGAGCGTTGATGGTCGCGATACTCCCGCTGATGAAGATCCGATGAACTTTGCGGCGCTGCGCGGGCGTGGCGTGAAGATCGTCAATCAGTAACGAAGCCCCGTGCGTTACGCCCTGCTCGTCTCCCCGTCGTCGAACCGCGTCTACGCGCAGTCGGCGCCAGCGCTCGCGCTAGCCGAGCTCGGCGTGGTCGCCGAGCGCATCGCGCCCGGCGGCATCACCGACGCCCGCATCGAGCAGCTCGGCTCGGTGGACTACGTCAGCTTCGACGCCGAAGCGCTCGCGCCCCGCGCCCTGGAATGGCTGTCCAACCTGGCCGCCACCTTTG
>DATDEV010000458.1:0-5698 GCA_036522995.1 Polyangiaceae bacterium | reverse complement strand
GCGGAGCGGCTGCGCAGGGGCGCCTGAGCGCCAGCGCAGGCTACACGAGCACGGCCTCGACGAGGGTCAGCAAGCTGAGCTTTTCAGGGTCGGCCGCATCCGTGGTCGCGCCCTGCCGCCACTCCCAGCTGCGCTCTGCCTTGGGCTGCACGGCGCTCGGCAACCGCTCCACGAGGTGCTCGACCCCCAACGAATCGCGCGGCTCATCCAGGGCCTCGCTCTGCCCATCGTCGAGCAGCGCCAGCTCCACCTCGCTGACGCCGCTCAGCAAGACCGCGCCGCTGGCCCGACGCAAGAGCGCTTGGATATGATGCTGCTCGAGCAGGCGACTCAGCAGCTCGAGCACCGGCGCCAGCGGGTTCTCAGCCAGGGCGTCCGCAGCCTCCCAGCCGCGCGCCGCATAGGCCTGCGTGACGTAGCTTGCGAGGCCCTTGCCCAGGCCGGCCAAGCCCAGCGCCGAAATGGCCAGATCGGCCCGGCCCTCGGCCCGCGTCAGGCCAGCGCTGCCTGCGCCAACATCGTAAGTTTTTAGCAGCGAGGCCAGGGACTGGGCAGCTTCACCCGGCGACGACGCCGACTGGACGGCCTGGTCCGCGCCGCCCGCGAATGCGACGTAGCAGCCACTGGCATCGTAGCGCTCCAGCTCGATCCGAGCGCGGAGCGGCTCCGGCACGGAGCGCCGGACCAGAGCCTCCAGGCGCTCGAGATCCAGATCGCTGAGCACCAGCTTCTGGAAATGTTCGGCCAGCTGCGCGAGCGGCAGGGCATCACAGGCCAGCGCGCAGCTGACGACGGCGCGACCGCGCGGCGCCGAGCGAGCCGCGGCCAGCACGAAGCGCGAGCACTCGGTGGCATGCGCGGAGTCTGCGGGGCCGGACGCGAGCTCGGGCGGCGTGAAAGCGGCCAGCTGCGCTGCGCTGGCCGAGTCCAGCTCACCTGCGAACTCCCAGAGCTGGTCGGTGTTTTGTCGCTGCTCGGCGTGCGCCTCCTCGATAGCCAACAGCGCGTCGCCGAAGCTGTAGGCGCCGAACTCTGGTGGCAGCTGCGAGCTCTGCAGCAGGTTGGTGAACGCAGCGAGCGGCTCCAACAAGCTACCGTCGAACAGTCGCTCGCCGCCCAGCACTGCCTCGATCGCCATCAGCGCCGCGACCCCTTCGCGGCCCAGCTGATTGCCGCCGCGTCGGCGCAACGCCTCTTCCGAAAACTTTCGGAACATGCGCACGCTCTTCTGGAACTCGACGCTCTTCATGTGCCTGGTCATATCAAGGCTTCTTGGGTTTGGCTTGGAGCGGCGCCTCGCTGTTGGGCTTTTTCACCCGCGCGCCTGCGTCCAGCCCGGACAGCACCTCCACGTGCACGCCGTCCGACAGGCCTAGCTTCAGCTCACGCCGAGCAAAGCTCTGGGGCGCGGTTTCCACCTCGACGAAGGCCTTGCCGCTGTCGAGCGTGACCAGGCCCTCGTCGATGGCCAGCACGCCCTTGCGCGTGTCCAGGATGATATCGGCGTTGGCGCTGTAGTTGGCGCGCACGATCAGACCCGGTTTCAGCGTCACTGCTGCCCGCACCTCGAACTCGATGGTGCCGTCTTTTTCGCGGCCCTTGGGCGCGATGTACTCGAGCTTACCGTCGAGACGCGCTTCACCCAGCGCACCTACCGTGATCGTCACCGGCATGCCCTCGCTCAGCTTGCCCACTTCGGACTCGTCGACGCGGCCCAGAAAGATCATGTCGCCCATGTCCGCGATCGAAGCGATGGTCGTGCCCTCGTTGAAGTTGTTGGCCTCGATCACGCTCGAGCCTTCCTTGACGGGCACGTCGAGCACGGTGCCTTCCACGGTCGAGGTGACCAGGTTCGATACCTTGCCGGAGCGCTTGGACGCGCCCTCCTTGACCAGCTCGCGGTTGCTCTGTGCGGCCTCGAGCTCCTGACGTTTGAGATCGAAGCCGACCTTGAACTGGTTGAACTCCGTTTCGTTCATCAGCTTTTGGTCGAACAGCTGCTGGTAGCGCTGCATCTGGCTCTGCGCGTTGTCGAAGCTGATCTGCGCCGAGCGCACCGCCGACTCGGCGGTGTTGAGCGCCACCACGTTGGGAATGATCTGAATCTTGGCCAGCAGTTGGCGTTCCTTCACCCGCTGCCCCGCGTCCACGTAGAGCTTTTCGAGCACGCCCGACACGCGCGGCTTGATCGTGACCTCGCGCCTGGGCACGATCGCCCCGGGTGCCACCGCCTTCTTGACGATGTCCATGGTCGTCGGCTTCACGGTGTCGAAGTCGACCGCTTTCGCCTGCGATTTTTCGTACAGGAACAGCAGCGTGGCACCGAAGGCGGCGACCACGCTCAGCGCGAGTAGCAGTGGGGCGAGACGACGGATCATTCGCTACGCAGAGCCTCTACGGGATGGACGCGAGCAGCGTGGCGCGCGGGCATGATGGCCGCAACCATGGCCGCTGCCAGGAGCAAAGTTTGCGCGAAAAGCGCGGCCTTCAGGTCGACCTCCGGGCGCGAGACCGGCGCGTCGGGCAGGGAAGTCAGCACCTTGGCGAACGCCTCGAGCGATACCACCGCGGCCACCACACCCAGGTAGCCGGCCAGCATGGTGAGCACTACCGACTCCTTGACCACCATGCGTACGATCGAGCCCGGGGTGGCGCCGAGCGCCTTGCGGATGCCGATCTCGCGCGTGCGCTCCTTGACGGTGATCAAGAGGATGTTGCTGACGCCCAGCATGCCTGCCAGGAGCGTGAGAGCCCCCACCATCCACACGAACAGGCGGATGCCGCGGAACAGGCCCTGAATCTGGTCGAACTTGTCGGCAGCGTTGAACGAGCCAAAGGCCTGGTTGTCGCGGGGATGAATGGCGTGCGCTTCGGCCAGCGCTTGCTTGATCGACGCCTCGACCCACACCGCCGAAAATCGCGGATCGGCGCCGACCGTGAACCAGCCGACCCGATCGCGTTGGTTGAACACGTGCTGGAAGGTGGCGAACGGAATGAACACGGTGGCGCTGACCTTCTCGCCTTCGTCGCCCGACTTCAGACTCTTCAGCGTGCCCACGATCTGGAAATGGACTCCCTTGAGCTGAAGGTATTTGCCCAACGGATCTTCGCCGGGCGCGAAAAGCTCCGAACGTACCTGCTCGCCGATCACGGCGACCTTCCGCCGCTCGTCCATGTCACGCTGATTGACGAAGCGCCCGCTCTGGATGGTGAGCGGCTCGACCAGCAGGAACTCGGGCGCGTCGCCCATCACGTTGAAGTTGCCGGTGCGAGCGCCACGCGTGACGTTCTGGCCGTCCCGCCAGCCCCCCAACTGCAGTCGCGGCGCGACATGCGTGACGCCGCTGACGCGCTGGATGGCGCGGATGTCCTCGTTCTTGAACTTGACGTAGCGCCCCGGCTGCAGGCCTCGGTAGGGCAAGCTGGTGCGCTGCGACCACACGTACACGCTGTGCATGGCCATGCCGCCCAGGCTCTTGACCACGCCACGCTCCAGGCCCGTGCCCAGCCCCAGCAGTAACATCAACATGAACATGCCCCAGAACACCCCGCATGCCGTCAGCACACCGCGCAGCTTGTTCCTGCGCAGCGTCGCCCAAATCTCCTGCCATGCGTCGAGGTCCAGCATCGTCACTCGCTCCGCAGCGCGACGATGGGGTTGACGCGCGCCGCCCGGTACGCGGGGAAGAAACCGGCCAGTGCGCCCGCAGCCACGATCAGCGCGGTGGCCCCCAGCGCCACGCTCAGGCTCACGCTGGGCTGGCGGAAAAAGGGCGCGTCGGGAAAGCTCCTCGCTACCAGCTCCACGACGCCTACGCCTGCTACCAGGCCGACGTAGCCGCTGACGGCCGTGAGCACCAACGCCTCGCCCAGTACCATGCGAATGATCGACCCCGGCGTGGCCCCGATCGCCTTGCGGATGCCGATCTCCTTGGTGCGCTCCGCAACCGAGATCAGCATGATGTTGCCGATGCCGACGATGCCGGCCAGCAGTGTGCCCACGCCGACCACCCAGATGAAGACGCTGATCCAGCGGAACACGCCGGTGATGCGCTGGAATTGCTCCAGGTTGTTGTTGATGCGCAGCGCGCGCTTGTCGTCGGGAGAAAAGCCGTGGCTTTTGGCCAGCATGTTGCGCGCCGCATCCACCATGCCCTCGGTCTGCTCGAGGCTGGCATCGCCGACCGTGAAGATCAGGTGATGAACGATGTCGGGTTGGTTGTAGACCAGCTGCGCAGTGCTGAGCGGGATGTAGATCTTGCGCAGCTCGTTCTCTCCGCCCACGTCTTCGAACTCGCCCACGACCTTGTAGGCCAAGCCGCGAATGTTCACGTACTCGCCGATCGGGTCGCGCTTGCCGAACAGGATCTCGGTCACCTTGCTGCCGATCACGGCTACTTTTCGCCGCTCGCCCAGGTCGGCATCGCTGATGTAGCGGCCGCGCGTGATGAGCGTCTTCTCCAGATAGCGGTGCGCGGGGTGAACGCCCAGAATGTTGAAGGAGGAGCGCTGGCCGCCGTAGCTGACCGCGAACTCACCCCATAGGTAGTAGCGGCCGGTCAGGTGCTCGACACCCGGTACTTTGCGCCGCAGCTCGGCAAAGTCCTGATTTTTGAAGTAGATCTGCCGACCCGGACCGCGGCCTGCGAAGGGCAGGGAGGTCTTGCCGCCGCCGATGAAGATCGAATTCTGGGCGTCGTCCCGAAACTCCCACAGCGCGCCGTGCTCCAGGCCACTGCCCGCTCCCAGCAGCACCACCAGCATGAAGGTGCCCCAGGCCACGCTCAGGCCGGTGAGCAGTGTGCGCAGCTTGTTGCGCCTGAGCACGTCCCACAGCTCCAGCGCGGCTTCGATCACGCCGCGTCCCCCGCGTCGTCGATGCGCCCGTCCTTCAGTCGGATCGTGCGCGAGGTCAGGGCGGCGATGTCGTGCTCGTGAGTCACGACGACCACCGTCATGCCCTGCGCGTTGATCTCGCGCAGCAGCTCCATCAACTGATAGGAGGTCGCGCTGTCCAGCGCACCGGTCGGCTCGTCTGCCAGCAGCAGCTTGGGCTGCGTGATGAGCGCGCGGGCAACGGCCACTCGCTGGCGCTCGCCGCCCGAAAGCTCGGCGGGCAGATGCGTGGCGCGCGCGCCCAAACCAACGCGCTCCAGGTACTCGCGCGCCAGCTTGTTGCGAGCCCGCCGCGAGACGCCCTGGTAGTACAGGGGCAGCGCGACGTTCTCCTCTGCCGACTTGAAGCCCAGCAGGTTGAACGACTGGAACACGAACCCGATCAGCCGGTTGCGGTAGTGCGCCGCTTCACGCTCGCTGAGATTGTGGATCAGTCGATCGTCCAGGTAGTAGGCGCCGCTGTCGTAGTCGTCCAAAATGCCCAGGATGTTGAGCAGCGTGGACTTGCCCGACCCCGACGAGCCCATGATCGACACCAGCTCGCCCGTCTCCACGCGCAGGTTGATGTCCCGCAGCACCCGCACTGCGGCGACGCCCCTGCCGTACTGCTTGTGAATGCTCTCGATGCGGATCACGACAGTCCCGGGTTTAGCACCCTCGTCGCGTTGAAGTCGCGACCGCCCCGCGGGCTGCTCCGAGATTCACAGGGAGGCGGGGAGGCGGGGTGGTTCGCGAGACGAGAATTTGTGGTTCGAGCCATGCGCAGCCGAGCGGAGCCTGCGCAGTAGTCGTGCGGTAGGCC
>DATDEV010000457.1:0-2852 GCA_036522995.1 Polyangiaceae bacterium | reverse complement strand
CGTGCTACGAGCGTCGGGCGCTTCGTGCTGCCGCCCACGCGCGCCGAGGAGATGTACCGCCCCGAGACGTTCGGGCGCACGGCGGCCGCGGAGATTACGGTGCAATGAGGCGCCGCGCCCTGCTGCTGAGCGTGCTGTGCGTGCTGTGCTTGCCCTGGGCCGGGCTGGTCGTGGCAGCGTGCTTCAGTGATTTGCCGGCGGCCCTGTCGCAGCAGGGGCCCCGTTCGAGCGTGTTGGTGGTCGATCGCGACGGCCGACTCTTGCGCGAGGTGTCGGTCGGCAGCGGCGCCCGCGTCGAGCCGCTGGTGCTGAGCGAGCTGTCGCCCTGGGTGGTGCCGGCCTTGCTGGCTGCCGAGGATGCGCGTTTCTACCAGCATCCGGGCGTGGATCCGCGGGCGATCTTGCGCGCCGCGGGGCAGCTCTTGCTGGAGCGGCGCGTGGTGAGCGGTGCCAGCACGCTGACTCAGCAGCTCGCGCGCACGCTCGAGCCGCGGCCGCGCACGCTCGGCGGCAAGCTGCGTGAGATGGCGCTGGCGCTGCGCATCGAGGCGTCGCTATCCAAGACGCGCATCCTCGAGGAGTACCTGAGCCGAGTCGAGCTCGGACCGAACCTGATTGGCCTGCAGGCTGCGAGTCGCCACTACTTTCAAAAGCCGGCGAGCGCCCTGGACCTGGCCGAGGCGACGGCGCTGGTGTCGTTGCTGCGCGGTCCGTCGCTGTACGACCCGCACAAGCGCCCGCAGCTGCTCGAGCGCCGACGGCTGCGGGTGCTGTCGCGCCTGGCTGGGCTGGGCCTTGCCACACCGAGCGAGCTGTCGCGCGCCGAGCTCACGCCGATTCGCTTGCGCAGCGCCGCCGCGAGCACCGGCGCCGAGCACCTGAGCTTTGCGCTCGCGTTGCGTTACGCCCGCTTCGGTGAGCAGCCCGTGCGGGTCGTAAGGAGCACGCTCGATGCCGAGCTGCAGCAAAAAGCCGAGCGCATCGCGGCCGGCATGCAAAAGACCCTGGGTGAGCATGGGGGCGGCGCCATCTCGCTGCTCGCGCTCGACAACACCAGCGGCGAGGTGCTGGCCTATGTCGGTTCGCCCGACTACTTCGACGCGCCCCAGCTCGGGGCCAACGACGGCGTGGTCGCGCTGCGCCAACCAGGCTCGGCGCTCAAACCGTTCCTGTACGCGGCCGCCCTGCGCGACCTCGGCTACAGCCCCGCCACGCTACTGGCCGATCTGCCACGAGAGTTCGCGGTGCCGGGCGGCACTTTTGCGCCGCGCAACTACGACCAGCGCTTTCGCGGTCCGGTGCTGCTGCGCCAAGCGCTCGGCAGCTCCCTCAACTTGCCCGCGCTCGAGCTCAGCTCGCGGCTCGGACCAGCGCGGCTGCTGACGGTGCTGCGCGACTTCGGCTTTGCCTCGCTCACCGCCGACGCGGCGCACTACGGCGTCGGGCTCGCGCTCGGCGACGGGGAGGTCAGCCTGCTCGAGCTGGTCAGCGCGTACGCGGCGCTGGCCAGGGGAGGGGAGCTCGTTGCGCCGCGCTTGGTCGCCTCGGTGTCGGGGCCTGGCGGTAGCCAGCGACCCGAGCTTTTGCCCGCTCGACGCGTGCTGAGCGAGGAGCTCTCGGCGCTCGTCACCGACATGCTGGCCGACGACGCGGCGCGCTCGGCCGGTTTCGGTCGTGACTCGGTGCTGGCGCTGCCATTTCCGGTGGCCGCGAAAACCGGTACTTCCAAGGGCTTTCGCGACAACTGGGCGCTTGGCTACACGCGCGAGGTCACTGTCGGCGTGTGGGTCGGCAACTTCGACGGCAGCCCCCTGCGCGACGCCAGCGGCATCACCGTCGCGGGCCCCGCCTTTCGCGACCTGATGCTGGCGGCAATGCAGGGTCGTCAGCCGGCTCCGCTCGTCGCCACGGGCTTGCTCGCTCACGCCGAGGTCTGTGCACTGAGCGGCAAGCGTCCCGGTGCGCATTGCCCGCACGTGCTCCGCGAAAACTTCCTGCCCGGCGGCGAGCCGCGCCAAGCGTGCGACATGCACGTCGTCGCGCGGGTCGACTCGCAGGGCCGCGAGGTCGACGCTCGCTGCGCCGGCAGCCCGCGCGTGCTCGAACGCTACCCGCTGGCGTTCGTCGGTTGGGCGCGCCAAGCCGGGCGGCCCCTGCTCGGCGAAAATCCGTCGCCCAGCTGTCCGCCCCTGCGTGAGACTAGCGGGCCCATCGTCACATTTCCGCACGCTGACCAAACTTTCGCCCTCGATCCCGACGGCCCCAGCCGCCAGGAAATCGTCTTGACAGCCAGCTCAGCGAGCTCCTCACTGCGCTTCGTCATCGATGGCATTCCCGGCCCGATGCTCATGCCGCCGTTCCAGCAGGCGTGGCGCCTCACTCCTGGGGCCCATACCGTGCAAGCCCAGGCAGGTGAGGACCGCAGCCAGTCCGTCACTTTTGCGGTCCTCGCTGCAATGCCAGGCCTGTGAAGCGGATGAGTCCGCGCGTGAGGTCGTGCCCACGACTCGTCGCGTGTCGCCTTTGCGACTTGCCGAGTGGCTCCGATTCCGACCGCGATTCGATTGAAGAATCTCTGTCGTAAGTGCGATATGCAATACCGTGAGGTAAGGAGGGCCTTCACGAGCTCGGAGCGCGTGTCGCAGATGCGACATGGATTGCAATGCGTTGAATCGCCAAGGGAGTATGCTGGTGGACGCGAGCGTGTAGCGCTCAATGCGAATGGGGGATGCGGGGATGCGGGAGGGAGGAAGTGCGAGGTGGGAGGCTGGGCGCACAAGTGGCACCCATGTAAGTCGCGGAGTCATCGGCAGGGGACTGGAGCTTTGTTCGCGTCGATCGGTCGCGACATT
>DATDEV010000456.1:0-3523 GCA_036522995.1 Polyangiaceae bacterium | reverse complement strand
GCGCAGGTCTGGCCAGCCGGGCACAGATTCTCGTCTTCGTCGGTGAGGCCGTCGCAGTCGTCGTCGAGGAAGTTGCAGCGCTCGGGTGTGGGGTCGAAGGGGGTGCAATACTGCAGATCGCAACCGGCGCTTTCACGGCGGCACCAGCCTTCACCACAGGTAGGCCGCACGCGCTCGTCGACGTCGCCGTCGCAGTCGTCGTCGATGTTGTTGCACAGCTCTTCGGCGCCGCTGTGGACCATGGGGTCCATCGGCTTGCAATCGCCTGCCTCGGCGGCCCAGCCCTTGAGCTCCGCGCAGCCAATCTTGGGCTCGCCCACCTTCTCGGTGCGCGCGTCGTAGTAGCCGTCGTCGTCGGCGTCGGGCCAGAGCTCGACCGGCACGGCGCCCTCGTCGATCTGACCGTTGCAGTCGTCGTCTCGCTGGTTGCACAGCTCGGGTGCACCCGGAAACGTGGTCTTGCGGTAGTCGTCGCAGTCGCCGGCCGTCGCCGCGTAGGCGAGGGGAGCCTTGTCCGAGCAGCCCAGCATCGAGAAGTCGTCGCGCCCGACGCCGTCGCTGTCGCCGTCGAGGTAGTACGTCTTGCCGGTGCAGCCGTAGACGAAGTCGAACGTGCCATCGATGCCGTTGTCGCCCGAGCTGCTGCCGTTGCCGTTGGCGCCCAGCGCGTAGACGTTGAAGCGCACCGCGCCCGCAGTGGCCGGGGCCGTCCAAGCGAAGGCGAACGTGACGGCGCCGCCAACCGCCGGCTTGGGTTGGTTGTGCACCAGGCCGCCCGATACCGCGGTGAGCCCCTGATTCGCCATCACCGACAGCTGACCCACGTCCGTCGAGTCGAGGTAGACGCCGCCGGACTTGTAGTTGCCGATGATGCTGAGCGTGAGCTCGACGCGGTCGCCGGGATTGATGGTGGCCGGGCTGGTGGTCAGCGTGACCTTGCCGGTGCCGTTGCCGCCGTGACAGCCTTCGCAGCCGCTCGCCGCAATACCGCCGCGCCGGGCCTCGGCGTGGCCGGACCAGGCGCAGAGCACTAGCGCCATCGCCAGGGCCGCGAGCCATGGGCCGAGCCCGAACCGATGCGCTGAAGAACGACTCACCTCGGACAGTCTCACTTGTTGGAGTGCGCTCGGCACGCGAAAGGCGCGCAAAACGTTCGGTTCGGAAGGCCAAGGCAAGGGCGCTGGGCAGCTGGCCTGCAAGTTTCGGCCAGCGTTGGCGGGCGCGATGCCAGGCAGGTAGGTGAGTGACCAAATTCGTAGAAATCAGTCTAAATATCTCTACTTAGGCGCACTTACTCGGTTTCCAATGGGATCAGGGAGTCTCTGCCTTCACGGCTACCGCGGCCTCGGCCTAGCGTAATCGATCATGCACGTCTTCTTGGAGACCCCGGCGCCGCGCCACGAGCAGGAGTTTCTGGCTGCGGTCGTGCGCAGCCGGCGTCTGCACGGCGCCTGGGTTACCGCTCCTCGCTCCTCGGCCGAGTACCGGATCTACCTGAAGGATCGGCAGGGGCCACGCCATGCCAAGTTCTTGATCTGCGATGAGCCGGGCAGCATCTGCGGGGTCATCAACCTGAACGAAATCGTGCGCGGCTCATTTCAGAGCGCGTACCTCGGCTACTACGCCCTCGCGCCTCACGCCGGTAAGGGCCTGATGAGCGCGGGGCTCGAGCTGGTCATGGAGCGAGCCTTCGGCGAGCTCGGCCTACATCGACTCGAAGCCAACATTCAGCCCAAGAACGCGCGTTCGATCGAGCTGGTGCGCCGGGCAGGCTTCCGGCTCGAAGGGCTGTCGCTGCGCTACCTGAACATCGCCGGTCGCTGGCGCGACCACGAGCGCTGGGCGCTCACGCTCGAGGAGCGCCGGGTTGCTCAGCGCAATAAAAAGCGTCAGCCTGTCGCGGAATGACTTGGTTGCGCTCGCTACGGCGCCGCCGAGCGCATCTGCGGTGGATCGAGCCGCGCCCGGAACGCTTCCACTACCTCGCGATCGCCGCGAAATAGTACGGTGACGCCCTGCTCGTCGTAGCGCTCGGAGACCACGCGACCCTGCTCGTGCATCTCCGAGACCAGCCGCTGCTCGCTGTAGGGCACGGTCAGCTCCGCTTGCACGTAGCGCGACTCGAAGAACTCGATGATACGCCCGCGCACGCTCGCGACGTCGGGCGGGCTTTTGGCGGAGATGAACCAGGCGTCGGGCTCTTCGGCTTGCAGCGCTGCCAGCGCTTCGGGTGATAGCTGATCGATCTTGTTCATCACCAGGCGTCCCGGGATCTCGAGCGCGCCGATTTCTCGCAGCACCGAGCGCGTCACCTCCAGCTGCTGGCGGAAGCTGGGATCCGCGGCGTCGACCACGTGCAAGAGCAGCGACGCTTCCAGCGCCTCGTCGAGGGTCGACTTGAAGCTGGCCACCAGATCATGGGGCAGCTTCTTGATGAAGCCGACGGTGTCGCTGATCAGAATCCGCGGTTTGGTCGCTGGAGTGAGCGCACGCACCGTGGTGTCGAGCGTAGCGAACAGCTTGTCCTCCACGTACACTTCGCTGCTGGTGAGCGCGCGCATCAGCGACGATTTGCCGGCGTTGGTGTAGCCAATCAGCGCCACGCGCCGAGCGCCGCGCCGCTGCTGGCGACGTACGTCCTGCTCGCGGGCGATGGCTACCAGCTCGCTCCTCAGCTCGGCGATGCGATCGCGAATCTTCCGTCGGTCGAGCTCCAGCGCGGCCTCGCCCGCGCCGCGACCCTGCTGGCGCTCCTTGCCGCGCGGCGACTCGCGCAGCCGCGGCGCCTCGTAGGCAAGGCGCGCGATTTCGACCTGCAGCTTTGCTTCGCGGCTGTGCGCGTGGCGGTGGAAGATCTCGATGATGATGCCCGTGCGATCCAGCACCGGCACCCCGCAGGCGCGCTCCAGGTTGCGCAGCTGGCTCGGCGAAACGTCGTGATCGACCGCCACCAGGGCGATGGGGGGGCCGACTGGCTCGCCGTCGCCGTCGCCGTCGCCGTACGCAGCATCGTCCGCGAAGTCGTCGTCCTCCGCCTGGCCGCTCTGCGCCTGGCGTCGCTGCTGGGCCCGCAGCGCCTGGGGCAACAGCGCATGCGGGCGGCCGCTGCCACCGGTGAGCGCAGCCAGCTCCTTGAGCTTGCCCTCGCCCAGCACCGCCGCCGGCGCGAGCGTGGCGCGCGCCTGCACGACTCTTGCGCTGACGTCGTAGCCCAGCGTCGTGACCAGGCGAGCCAGCTCGTCGAGGCTGGCGTCGCTCTCGGTCGCGTCCATGTCCGGCAGACGAATGGCGACCAGCACGGCCAGGGGACGGGGAGCTTCACTCATGTGCGGGCCGGTATAGCAGCTCTCGGCAGGCGTGCAGATCTACAGGGAGGCGGGGAGGAGGGGGAGGTTCTTGTTGTTCGAGCTGCGCGCTACCGCGCGGCGGCCGGCTCAGAAGGCTTGCAGGGCGCGTGCGGTATCGAGGGCGAGCGCGAAGGTGGCGTCCACGCCGTCGAGTCGCGCGAAAACCAGCGCTTCGT
>DATDEV010000455.1:0-2008 GCA_036522995.1 Polyangiaceae bacterium | reverse complement strand
TGGCAAAACAACAATATCCTGCTCAGCCTGCTGACCGCGCGTGAGCACCTGACGCAGGGCTTCATCTCGACGTATGGTGATATCGTCTACGAGGGGCAGGTGGTGCAGAAGCTCGTGGGCAGCACGTCGCCCATCGCGCTGGGCTGCGACACTGCCTGGAGACGTCGCTACGTCGGCCGCACCCAGCACCCCGAAACCGACGCGGAAAAGCTGCGCGCCGACGGCCGGCGGGTCGTGCAGCTGAGCCGCACCATCGCAAGCGAGCAAGCCGATGGCGAGTTCATCGGCGTGATGAAGCTGTCGGCGGATGGGTCGCAGCAGCTGCTCGATGCCTTCGACCAGGCCGAGCGCAAGTTCGGGGCCGGTCAGTACCGCGAAGGTCGCAGCTTCCAGAAAGCCTACCTGATCGATCTGCTCGCCGACATGCTCGAGCAAGGGACGCCGATGACGCGCGAGGACACGCACGGCGGCTACATGGAGATCGACACGCTTCAGGACCTAGCCATGGCGGAGCAGTGGTGGAACGAACGCCCCTGACCCTGTCGCCCGAGAAGGTGCTCGAGGAGCTGACCGCCCTGCTCGGTGAGGGCGATCCCGCTCGCGCCGTGATGGCGTTCGACGGCGACGGCACGCTGTGGAGCGGTGACGTGGGCGAGGATCTCTTCCACGCAGCGCTGGCCGAGTCGTTCCTGCTCGAAACGGTGCGCCCCGCGCTGCTGGCCGAAGCCGCGCGCTACCAGCTCGAGCTCGGCGCCGAGCCTGGCAGCGCCAACGACGTCGCGCGCGCTCTCTTCGCCAGCTACCTGGCAGGTCGATACCCCGAACGCGAGACCTGCGCGATGATGACCTGGTGCTACGCGGGTCACCTGGCATCCGAGGTGACGGCGCTGGCCGAACGGGTGGTGGCGCTCGAGGACGTGCAGGGGCGCAGGTCGTCCGAGCTTGCGCCCATCATCGCTTGGGCACGGCGCCTGGGCGTGCGCTGCGTGCTGATTTCGGCCTCGCCCGGCGCCATCGTGGAGCCAGCCGGCGAGCTGTGGGGGTTCGGGCCCGAGGACATCGCCGCCGCCACCCCGGCGCTCGACGCCGGCCGGGTCTTGCCCCAGCTCGCCGCGCCGGTACCCTACGCCGAGGCCAAGCTGAGCGCCGGCCGCGGGCTGTTCGGGGACGCGCATTGGCTGGCTACCTTCGGCGACAATGTCTTCGACATCGAGATGCTGCTCGAAGCCGAGATGGGTGTGGCGGTGCGGCCCAAGCCCAAGTTGCGACAGCAATTGGCCGCGCTCGGTCTGCGCTCGCTCGCCGCGCCAGAGACAGCGTCAGTCCCCCGCCCCGCTGCCCGCTAGCCGCGCTCGCGCCACGCGCGCCGCCTGCACCATGTGTCTGAGCGCCGGCACGACCTCGTCCCAGCTGCGAGTCTTCAGGCCGCAGTCGGGGTTGACCCAGACCCGATCGGGGTCGAGCACTGCCAGCGCGCGGCGCCAGCGCCCATTTCAACTCTCGCCCGCGCCCGATGCGCGGGTAACCCAGCACGCCGCTGGAAATCGCGCTCATGACTTCACCTGGCTCATCCGCGCTTTGTGTCAGCCGCTCACGCGTCGCACAATCGCGACCATTTCAAGCCCAGTTGAGCAAATACCAACGCCTCGTTCGTCTTCGGTTCCTGCTACCGTCAGGGGCGTGCTTCTGGATAGCCGACAGCTGCAAACCATCGCCGCAGTGGCCGACAGCGGCAGCCTGACCGCAGCGGCTCGGCGGCTGCACCTGACGCTTTCAGCGGTCTCGCATCAGCTGCGCGAGCTCGAGTCGTTATTCGGCGCATCGCTCTTCGATCGCAAGGCGCGACCAATCAAGCCCACTGCTGCTGGTCGGCGCCTGCTCGAATGCGCGGGCGCCGTGCTCCCGCAGCTGGCTCAGGCCGAAGCCGACGTGCTCGCCCTGGTCGGGCAAAAGCCCAGTGAGCGGCTGTTTCTGGCCCTGGAGTGCCACAGCTGCATCGAATGGCTGC
>DATDEV010000454.1:0-2555 GCA_036522995.1 Polyangiaceae bacterium | reverse complement strand
CAGACCGAGCGCACGATTCAGCTGACGCGCTGGGTGTTCCCGTACATTTTTTTCATGGGGACCGCCGCCCTGGGGGTGGCGGCGCTGAACACGCACCAGCGCTTCGTCGCCACGTCGTTCGCGCCCGGCTTGCTGAACGTGGCGTTCATCGTCTGCTCGCTGACTCTGCCCGGCTGGTTGATGGCGACCGGCATCGATGGCGCGATGGCGCTGGCGGCGGCGGTGCTGATCGGCGGCGCACTGCAGGTGGTCGCGCAGTGGCCCAGCCTCAAGGCCATTGGCTACTTCGAGCGGCCGAGCTTCGAGTGGCGGCATCCAGGCGTTCGCGAGGCGCTGGGACGCATGCTGCCGGTGACGTTCGGCATGGGCGTCTACTACATCGACGTGGTGCTGGCCCGGCGCTTCCTGTCCGAGCTCGGGCTCGGTGCGCAGAGTTACTACGGTTGGGCGCTGCGGCTGTGCGACTTTCCGCAAGGCATCTTCGTGATGGCGCTGCAGACGGCGGCCCTACCCAGCCTGGCCAAGCTGGCGGGGCGAGGCGAGCTGGGCGAGGTGAGTCGCACCTACGCTTTCGGTATGCGGCTCACGCTGTTCGTATCGATCGCAGCCACCGCGCTGTTCGTGGGCCTGGCGGAGCCGCTGGTCGTGCTGCTGTTTCAGCGCGGTGAGTTCGACGCGCTGGCAGCGCAGGAGACCGCCCGCGCGCTGGTCGCGCAGGGCGCCGGCATCTGGCTGGTGGCGAGCGTGCGCCAGCTGACCTCCACCTATTATGCTCTGGGTGACACGCGCACCCCGGTCATCGTCGCAGCGATCGATCTGTGCGCCTTCATCGGCTTGGCGCTGCTGCTGCGTCCGAGCTTCGGCCACGTCGGCATCAGCATGGCAGTCACGGGCGCGAGCCTGGTCCAGGCCGTCCTGCTATGGGTCGGGCTCGGCAAACGGCTACCGAACCTGCGCGCGAGAGAGATCGCCTTGTCGGGCGGGCGTACCTTGCTGGCAGCGGGAGCGGCGGTGGTGGCGGGCAGGCTCCTGGCCCAGGCGGTGGCCGGCGGCAGCGGCGCGCTCGGGCTCGCGCTACCAGGCGTGGCGGGCGTTTTCGCCTTCAGCGCCGTGTTTCTGCTGCTGTCATGGGGCCTGCGCAGCGACGAGCTGCTGCTGGTGGCCACCCCGTTCGCTCGCCGCTGGCGCAAGAAACCAGCAGCGTAAGCGGCCCGGGCGTGCCATGAGTCTCCGCGCCAAGCGATACAAGCCGATGCCCAGCCTCAGCCCTAGCCTCCCCTTCTTCCACGTGCAGCACGCCGAGTTCGTGGCCGCCGCACGCCGCCCCGAAGAGCTGCCCCCGCCGACCAAGCTCGAGATCGCGTTCGTCGGTCGCTCCAACGTGGGTAAGAGCAGCCTGCTGAACAAGCTGCTCAATCGGCGCGGGCTAGCGCGCACCAGCTCGACGCCCGGCTGCACGCGCCAGATCAACTTCTTCGACGTGCGTAGCGTCGCCGGCTTGGAGATCCAGCTCGTGGATCTGCCGGGCTACGGCTACGCGTCTCGCTCGAAGAAAGAGCGCGGCGAATGGGCGGAGCTCATCGAGCACTACCTGCTCGAGCGCTCCACGCTGCGCGCCGCCGCGGTGCTGTTCGACTCCCGGCGCGGCATGGAAGAGGACGACACGGACGCTGTCGAGCTCATCACCCAGCACGGGCGCGTCAGCCGCAACCCGCCGCAGGTGATACTGGTGGCGACGAAGGTCGACAAGATGCCAGCGCGCGACCGCCCCAAGCTGGTAGGCCAGCGCTTCGCCGAGCGGCGCATCGTGCCCTTCTCGACCGAAGACCCGACGGCGGTCGACGCCGTGTGGCGCGCGCTGCTCCGCGCCGCGGATCTACTGCCCGTGCCGCCCAGTCTCGACGTTCCCGGCTAGTCGCTGGGCGTGAGCCGACGCGAGGGTCACGCTGACGCGAGCGCTCGAGGGCGTGCAAGCGCCCATATCGCGCTTGCCAGCACGTCCACCTCAGCTCGTGACGAACAGGCCCACACTCTCGCGAGCGCCCTCCGCCCAACTCGGGAATGACTACGTGTACGTATCCAATAGGGATCTCCCGAACGCCCAAAACGGCGTGATATCAGGGGGCGGCTGCTTCGCTATTGAATACGTACACGTATCCAATAAGGAATCCCGAGAGCATAGAAAGCCCGGACATTCGTAGGGTCACGCTCCCCGAAGTTGGATACGTGCACGTAGTCATTAGGTGATTGGGAAGGGCCCGACGCGCGCGGGCGGGAGTCAGGGCGGGCGCGCGCGGGGCGCGGGAGCGGGGCGCGCGCAGGAGCCGGTGCGAGCGGGGCGCGCGGGAGCGGGGCGCGCGCAGGAGCCGGGAGCCGGGCGAACTGGCAGACGGCGCCGGGAGCCGGGCGCGAACCGTGTCGCAGATGCGACACGGTTTCCTCCAGCTGGGCCAGGCAAGCTCAGACTGAACCGCTCGCCTGCCCCCCGACTCTCGCGCCTCGCGCCTCGCATCTCGCGTTTCGCGTTTCGCGCGTCGGTGGCGTTGTCGGCGATC
>DATDEV010000453.1:0-4958 GCA_036522995.1 Polyangiaceae bacterium | reverse complement strand
CCAACTGATCACGAGACCGAAGCGCTCGCTAGAGCTTCTCCTCTTCCTCTTCTTCGTCCTCTTCCTCGTCGTCATCGTCGTCGTCGTCGTCATCGACGTCGTCGCCAAGGTCGTCCTCGTCCTCGTCCTCTTCGGATTCGGTACCCTTTTGATCGGTCTTCAAATCGATGCCGACCTCACCGAGCTGCGTTTCCAACAGCTCCAGGAGCTCGTCGACGTCGTCGCCGCCCCATTCGTCCAGCACGTCGGTCAAGAACTCGAAGAAGTCGCCGGCGTCCAGACGCCGTTCGATCTCCTCGACCTGGTCCTCCGTGAACGCCTCGAGGATGTCTTCACGGAGGGACTCCATGTCGTCCTCTTCGATGGCTTCTTGCGCCGATAAACGAATCTGTTTGACGGCGCGCTTGTCGAGGTAGATTTCCATCGTCGGCTCAATCCTGTCGGGCTTGCCCCGGCTTTAGACGAATGGTTCAGCATTCGTCAAGCCCGTGAAAAAAAAGAGATGACGAAGGCGTGTTCCGCGAGCAATGTGCGGCAAGGTTTTGGCGTCGTCGCAGCGCTAGGTATCGCGCTCTTCAGCCTCGGAAGAGCTCGCCCTGCCTGCGCACAAACCGCGCAAAGCGGGACCGAGGCGACCCTCCCACCACCCGCCAGCGTGGAGTACTTTCAGTACGGGGTCGCGCTCCACACCCTCACGCTGCTCGAGAGCGGCAGCGTTTGTCCGAAAGACGCGACCACGCCGTGCATCGTCGGCTCGGGCGGCGGCTTGGGCCTACGCCTCGGCTACCGGACGCGCGGGCCGATTTACCTCGGTGCCGGCTATCAGCTGTCGCGCCTGAACTCCTCGAACCTGCTCCGGCTGGCCATCCTTCAGCGCCTGAGCGCCGAAGGCCGCTACTACTTTTACCGGGGCAAACGCCTGACGCCCTACCTGATGGCTGGCCTGGGCGTCGCTTTCTACGGCAACGAATGGACGGCGGACGCCATCGGCATCGCTCCCAGCCTGGCCGTCGGCCTCGAGTACGAGCTCAGCGAACGGACCGTCGTGGCGCTCGTTCCAGCCTACCAGCCGGCTGTCTTTCGGCATTTTACCGACACGACCGGACAGGAGCGAGCCGACGAGCTGCTGGGCTTTGGGCTCGCGCACTGGCTGGCCATCCAGATCGTCTTCGAGCTGAGGGACCCCATGGCGCGCTGGTAGTGTTGTTGCCGCACGGGACAGGGTCGGGTAGCGTCCGAACGTCATAGGGCAGGATTCAGTGCGAACGGCAAAAGAGGCCACGACGTCGTGATTTGCAGTCGCTGCGGCCGGGACAACCCGGACGGTCTCAAGTTTTGCCAGGATTGCGGGAATCGCTTGAATGCGCCCGCGGCGGCGGCGCCCGCTGCTGCGCCCTCGCCCGCTGCCGCACCGGCGCCTGCCGCACGCGCCGCGCCCTCACCCTATCGGCCGCAGGAGCCGACCCAGGTCATCGCGCCCCGCCCTGCAGCACCGATTTTCGGTGCTGCAGAGCCGCACAGCGAAAAGCACTGCCTGCGCTGCGGCACCGGCAACCCGTCGAACGGTCGCTTCTGCGCGAACTGTGGCTCGCCGCTGCCGGGCGGCGCCGCAGCGGCACCTGCGCTGCCCGCTCTGCTGGTCTGCCCTCGCTGTCGAGGCGCCAACGGGGCTCAGATGGCGTTCTGCCAGTTTTGCGGTGCGCGCTTGAGTGAAGGCGGCCCAGCTCCGCCCGGGCCCGGTCTAGCCGGTGGACCGAGCCCTCCCGCGGCCGCGGGGCCGGCCGCAGCTGGCTATGCAGCCGGGACGAGCTTTCAGTTCGGCGCCGAGCGCGGCATGGAGCGACCCAAGCTGGTTGTCATCGGTCAGGACGGCAAGCCGGGCCGTGAGTATGAGATCGAGGCCGAGCAGACCGACATCGGGCGGGAAGAAGGCGCGATTCTGCTGATCAACGACTCTTATGTATCTCCGCGGCATGCGCGCCTACAGTTCCGCGACGGTCGCTTTTTTATCCGGGACCTCGAATCACTGAACGGGGTATACGTGCGGCTTCGAGCGCCAGAACGGCTGCAGCACGCAGACTTGGTGTTGGTAGGACTTGAAGTGTTAAGGTTCGAGGTCGTGAGCGACGCAGAGCGAGGGCTTGGCCCTGCAGCAGAGCGCGGGACCCAAGTCTTCGGGTCGCCCGCGGCGCCCAGGTTCGCGCGCCTGTGTCAGCGAACGGTCGAAGGCGTTACACGTGACGTCTATTACCCAACCCGGGAAGAGACCGTGATCGGTCGCGAAGTGGGAGACGTGGTGTTCACGACGGACCCTTTCATGAGCCGCCGCCATGCCGCGATCGTGCGCGATCCGAGTACCAACACGTTCACCCTCAAGGACTTGGGCTCATCCAACGGTACCTACCTAGGCATCCGTGGCGAGCGCGAGCTCAGCGCGGGTGACCACGTCAGGATCGGCCAGCATCTGTTCCGGCTCGATTTCGGTACGGGGTCACGAACCCGATGAACGGCGATTCCACCTCCGGCTCGGGGATTCGTGTACGCCTGTTCGGGCGCACTGACGTCGGTCAGATCCGCGAGCACAACGAGGACAATTTTCTGATCGCCGACCTGACTCGCAAGAGTCGGAGCTTGATGGAAGGTGACCGCCAGCAGGTCGTCGCCGAGCGCGGCACCGTGCTGGGTGTCTGTGACGGCATGGGCGGCGCTGCCGCCGGTGAGGTCGCAAGTCAGCTCGCCGTCGACATCATCTACGAAAAGCTCACGCACGGGACGACCCCGACCAACCACGACGACCTCGCGCGGCGCCTGGTGCTCGCGGTCGAGGAAGCCGGCGGGCGGATTTTCGGCGAGGCGCGCGCCGACCGCACGCGCCGCGGGATGGGCACCACCTCCACCATCGCGGCGCTGCTCGACGAACGCCTGTTCGTGGCCCAGGTCGGCGACAGCCGCGCGTATGTCCTGCGCGGCGACAAGTTCGTTCAAGTGAGTCGCGACCAGTCGCTGGTCAATCAGTTGATCGAGGCCGGGCAGCTCACCGAAGAGGAAGCCGAGACATTCGAGCACAACAACATCATCCTGCAGGCGCTCGGCACCGCCGAGACGGTGCAGGTAGACCTGACCTACGTCGACCTGCGCCAGGGAGACACGCTGCTGGTTTGCTCCGACGGTCTGTCGGGCATGGTCCGTGCCGACGAGATGCGCGAAGTGCTGCTCAGCTTCCGCGAGCCGTTCGACGCCTGCAAGGAGCTGGTGGATCGCGCCAACCGCGCGGGCGGCCACGACAACATCACGGTGATCGTGGCGGTGTTCGAGGGCAACCTCTCTGCGCCGGCTCCCGACGACGTCCTCGCTTACCAAAAGTACGCTCTGCCCGAGGCTCCCGCCGAAGCCACGGTACGCGCACCGAGCGTTCACCCCGCGGATGTGTACACCCCACCGCCCAGCCAAGAAGCACAGCGAGAATCGCGGCGGCTGCGCGTGGGCCACACCATGGTCGGCATGACCAGCCCGCTCGCCGGGACGCCGGTCCCATCACCTGCCCTACCCCGCGGCTCGGGTGCGCCTCCCAGCTTCAGCATGGAAGACGACCCGGTCTCCATCCCCACCACCGGGCTACCCCCGTCGCTGGTCGGGATGATGGTGCTCGGGGCGATGCTCTTCGTCGCTATCGCAGGCTTCTTGCTGCTGCGCTAGCGCGTCGCGGACGGTGGCTCCGCCATGACCTTGGCCCACGCGGGCAGACTGACGTTCCGCCGGCTCTTCCCCGGAGCACTGCGGCTGCTGCTCACGCTCGCAGCCGTGATGCTGGTGGGCTTCTATGGCGCAGCCGGCGCCGCGAAACGCATGAGCTCGAGCTGGCCCTACGGCAAGCTGCCCGTCTTCGTGAACTTGGCGCCCCAGGACCTGCGCGACCGAGCATTGGCCGCCATGCGCGACGCCGCGGCGCCCGACGGTCCCACAGCCGACCGCGCGCGCGCCGAGTTGCTGCGGCTCGGCGGCGCGGCCCTGCCGCAAGTGCTGCCACGCCTCGACAGCCTGGAGCCGACCGCGCGCGGCCGCGTGGCGCTCGCGCTGGGGCCCGTGGCGCTGCGCATGCGCGTGGCGAGCGCCGACGACGTGGCCACGCCTGAGCGCGCGCTGCTGTTCTTTTCACGGTTTTGGCAGGATCGCTCGATCGAGTTCCGAGCCACGACGGTAAGACGCGCGGTGGCGCGCCTGGCGGAGCGCTCACTCACGCTGCGGCTCGAAGACGTGATCCACGCCGACACCTATGCGCTCGAGGCACTGGTGGCGGCGCTGGGCGACGTGCGCGGCGCCGAGGACGTGGCGCGGCTGCAGCGGCTCCAGCCAGTGCTCAGGCACATCACCGGGCGCGGCAACGCTCTGCCCCGCAGCCCAACCGTTGCCGAGGCAGCCGCCGACGTGGAGCGCTGGCGCCGGCTGTGGCTCGAGGAAGGCGCCGATTACTCGGTCATCGATGGTCCGCGCCGCGTGGCTGCGCTGGTGACCGAGACGCAGTTCGGCAAATGGTGCGCGCAGGCCTTCTGGTGGCGGCTGGATCGGGCCGAGGACGGCTCCCGGGTCACCGAGCGGGTGCTCGGCGCGGCGCCCAGCACCGCGCTGCACGTGCTGGTGCTGTTGCTGGCCGCCGTCGGGGTCGCCGCCGCCAGCAGCCTGACCGGTGGTGCCGAGCGACTTCGCGAGCGAGCGCTCGAGCGTGTGGCGCTCACCTCGGCGTCGCTGGTCGCCTCCTACCCCGTGCTGCTCACGCTGGCGCTGGCGTTCGAGCTTTGGACGGGGCGGCCCGGCGTGCTCGAGCTGTGCGCGGTGAGCCTGCGCCGCGGCGACGTCAACTTGGTGATGGGCGCGCTGCTCGGGATCACGCTGCTCTCGGAGCTGCTGGTCGCGGTGCCGACGCGCCTCGCCGGCGCCAGGGCTCGCGCCGCCACGGGGGA
>DATDEV010000452.1:0-9005 GCA_036522995.1 Polyangiaceae bacterium | reverse complement strand
CACCTCCGCCGCCGTGCCACTACGAGGAGCCCGCCGTGGAGTGCAAGTGCACGGCGGACCAGTCCTTCGAGGAGCTGTCACGGCTCAGCCGCGCGGAGCGCCGCTCAGTTTCCGGCGAAAGCGCGGCCGTCGAAGTGATACTTGCGCGAGCCGCCGGCCCACGCGCATCGCCTTCGCCCGCATCACGCTCCCCCCGGGCCCACGCACCGTGCAGCTCAGCGCCCGCAGCGCCACCCTGACCAAGAAGATCGACCTCAAGCCGGGCGGCTTCGCCGTCATCGGGCTCACCGCGCTCGAGTAACGCCGCCGGCGATCAGGCGGGTGATGAATATCCTCCCGCTGCGTCCCGTCTTAGTACGCGTGTGGGGTTTCCCCGGTAGGGCTGACCAGTTCGTCAATGGGCGGGGGCACGCGTTCGTTCGTGTTGCGGGCCGGATCCCGTCTACATCCGCGAGGAGTTCAAAATGCGTAGTTTTGCGGTGGTTTTCGTGTCCGTGTTGTTCCCTATCTCAGTTCTCACTCTCGCCACTCAGAGCGCGCTCGCCCAGGAGCCGGATGCCGCAGCAGCGGCTGCTCCTGAAGCCCCCGCGCCACCACCGGGTGCAGCGCCCGGAGCCGAGCTCGCGCCGACGGGTGCTCCCGAGGAGCCCCATCCGTTCACGCTCACCGTCAATCCGATCGGTTTGTTCGTCGGCCGCTACAGCATCACCGGCGAATACATGCCGGCGCTTCACCACGCCATCTCGCTTACGCCCTTCTATAATCACACGCCCGTCAAAGCGACCGTCGACGGCGTAGAGGTCGACATGGGCTCATTGAACGGTGGCGGTGCCGAGCTCGGGTATAAGTTCTACACCGGTAGGAAGGGTCCCAACGGCTTCTACGTAGGTCCATCGTTCCTGTTCGGGTCCTACTCTGCCAGCCAATCGGGCTTTCAGAACGACTCATTCACCAGCATCGGCGGCGCGATCGACGTGGGCGGGCAGGCCGTGATCGGCGGTGGCTTCGTCATCGGCGGTGGTTTCGGCATCCAGTACACCAAGACCAGCAAGGAGATAAACACCGAGCAACTCAACTTTGCGAGCGCCCTGATCGCCGGTGGTGGTACTCGCCCGCGCTTCTTGTTCTCGATCGGCTACGCGTTCTGATCGCGCTTCGAGCTCCGCGCCGTGAGCGACGCCGCTCAGTTACCGACGAAGGCGCGGCGTCGAAGTGGGCCTGACCGTACTCGAGTAAGGCCCCTCCGAAACCGCCGGGTACTTTGTTCAGGCTTTGGGGAAAATGCCGGGGCCGGGGGTGAGAATGTTCTTGGGGTCGAACTCGTCTTTGGCCTGGGCGAAGGCGCCCCATTCGCTACCGTAGTGCTCCTGCCAATCTTCGGGGCTGAAGTCCAGGGTGCCGATCGGGTAGCGGGTACCGCCGAACGAACGCGCGATGTCGAACCAGGCGTTGTTGCGGGCGCGCTTGTTGGCGGCAAAGTCTGCGTCGTAGCCCGGGACATCACGGGCCGTCAGCACGTCGAACAGCCAGACCAGCTCTTCGTCGGGCAGGCGGAATAGCGGGCGCGTGATGGTCGACGTGCGCAGCGGAAAGAACAGCACGAAGCCGAACTGTCCTACGTCGTCCGGCTGAAAGCTGCCGACGATGTCCTCCACGTAGTCCCCGAGCTCGCTGTCCGGCACGAACACGTCGAACCACGGGTGCATCACGTTATCGAACAGGTCCATGCTGCGCAAGACCGCGATCAGCTCGTCTACTTGCAGTTGGAACTCGAGGTAGGGCAAATCCACGGTCTGCAGGCTGCCCGGAACGTACGACAAGCCGCTCGTGAGCGCGGCGACGTCCGGCGTGGTCGAGGCGTCGTGGAACGACGCGATGTTGAGCACGTACGCTCGGGCCCCCGTCGCCGGATCGACGACCACGTTCAGGCCGTAGATGCTGTCGAGCTCGTTACGGTACACGAGCGTGCGCATGTCGTCCTGAAAGGTGTGCACGTCGAAGTAGAGCATCGTCGTGTTCTGGGCGAGCGCTTTGGCCGGAACCAGCTTCACCTTGGCGCGCACGATGATGGCGCACTGACCTTGTCCGGCGAGCACGTGATCGAACAGCGCTCGATTCTCGAGCTCCGAGCAAACTTCGACTTTGCCCTTGCCGGTCACGACCGTGAGCTCGATGACGTGCTGCACTTGCACGCCCTTGTCGTAGGCCATGCCACTGATGCCGCCCATCGAAAGGGTGCCGCCGATCGAAAGGCCGATGAAGCCGGTGAGCACGGGCGGCGTCTGGGCGGGCAGCGCTGCTTCGAGCAGCAAGCGCCAGGTGCAGCCCCCGTCGACCAGCGCGAAGCCGTCGCCGATCTCGTGGATCTGCTGCAGCGAGCTCATGTCGATCACCAGGCCGGCCCCGGCTTGGGCCTGGCCGTGCGTGGCGTGGCCCTGACCGCGCGCGGCGACGCTGATGTCGCGTGCAGCGCAGAAGTGGATCATCTTGGCCACGTCCTCGATCGACCCCGGCCGCAGCACTCCCGCGGGTGTGTTGAAAATGATGTTGCCGAGATCGGTGCCCTTGGCGGCGCGCGCTGCCTCATCGGTCACGAGCACGCCATCCAGATGCGGCACTTGATCGAACGGTGCGTCTCCGCCCGTCACCCACGCGTTCGCTTCACTGCTGTAGCCGACGATGACCGCCGCCGCGCCCAGCGCCTTGAGAACATCACGCCGCCCGATTTGTTGAGTGCTCACTGCTGCCTCCCGGTTCGAAAGTGCGGGATCATACTCGATGAGCCGTCGGCCAAGTAGCCAGATTCAGCTCATGGTGCGCGCGCGCCTCTGGCCGTTCAGTTGCCGGCGAAGGCGCGGCCGTCGAAGTGGTACTTCCGCGCGCCACCGGCCCACGGCAGTAGTAGCGGCTCCAGGCCGCCTGCGGCCGTCGTGTCGGGCGGAAATGGGTAGCTTTGCTCGGTCCAGCCGATGGCGCGCGCGGGGCGCAGCTCGATGTCGTAGCCGCGACGCGCAGGCGTGAACGCCACGGCGCCCAAGATCTGGTCCTTGCCGAGCGAGCGACCGGTTTCGGCGCCGAACACGCGCACCAAGCCGTCACCCTGGACGCCGTAGATCATGAGCGCGTGGCGATCGACGGTGTCGCCACCGAGCGCCTTGCTGGCCTTGGCGTGAAGCACGGCGCGCACGATGATTTCGGCCTTGCCGTCCCCCGTGAGGTCGCGCGCCGTCGCATCCAGAATGTCCTTCGCGTCGGCCACGCCCACGGCGATGAAGGCGTAGCTCGCCCCCTCGCGAAAGCCCTTGCCGAACACCACCATGTCACTGCCGTGAATCAGCACCCGCTCGGGGCCGCGGTCGCCGGCCACGTCGGTCACGAAGTCGAAGCGCGCCCTGCCCGAGACGCCGCGGTCTTTCTTGTACAGCGCGTACACGCGATCGAGCATTTCGTCGGCCGTGGGAGGCCGCGGCGCTGGCGGCGCGAGCGGCTCGTCGGACTTGGCCTTCGGCTTCTTGCCCGCGCCGGCGGCCTGCTTGGGCGTGAAGCCGGTCTCGCCTGCCGCTTCGAAGCCCTTGCCCTTCCACACGAACTTGCGGCTGCCCACGCTCTCCCAGGGCAAGAGCGTGCCGCCCATGTCGCCCGGCTGCAGCTCGGAAAAACTACCCGGCTCGAAGCCCTCGGCGTCGCCCTGCGCGATCTCGATGCCGGCCTTGGATAGCTTGACCTTGTTGCTGATCTCGCCGTCCGGCGTCTTGATGCCGACCTCGTGCGCAAAGGCCAGGAACGGTTGATCGTCGCGCCCGACTTTCAGCACCGTCAGCACCTCACGATACTTGTCGCTGCTGCCGACGCGCTTCTGCACCACGATTTCGTCCTTGGCGTCCCCGTCGAAATCGATGAGCGTCAAGCGCTCGACCTGACCCGCGTCGGGCACGCCCAGATCGGCGAAGTAGAACTCCTTACCACCGCGAAAATGCGGGCCGATGATCACCAGGTTGCCGCCCCACACGGCGACGCGCTCGAGCATGCTGTCGCCCGCCACGTTGCCGTAGGCCTCGCGCGCTGGATTGGTCGGTAAGCCCTTGGCGCGAATGATCGACTGCTCCAGCCCCTGCTCGTTGGCCAGCAAGAGCGGCGGCAGGGCCTTGCCCGAGCGCGCGGAGCTGGTGCCGATCACGGCCTTGACGTTGCCGGGGGCGTCGGCATCGGTATAGGCGACGCTGGCGCGCAAACCGACGCGCGTGTACGCCGCCTCCGGGAACGCGCTCCACGGGATCTGCGCCTCGACGTGCAGCCCCTTGTCGCTCGGTGCTTCGACCAGCTTGGCGCCGCTCACGGCCTGACCCTTGAGCTTCACGGCCCCTGCTACCTTGCCGGGCACGCCCGGGTAGAGCTCGAGCGCGTAGCTCTGGCCCTTGGGGAATTGCAAGTGCAGCGTGGCGTGGTCCTCGCCTGCCCCGGCCGCCGCTGTGCGCACGAGCTTCTGGTCGAAGATCTTGAGCACCACGTACAGGCTGTTCTCGTCGTAGGCGACCGTGGCAGCGACGCGCGGATCGCCGCCGCTGGGCTTGCCTTCGAGCGTCTCGCCCAGGTCGGTCATCTTGTTGGGCCACTCGCGCAGGTCGCCGTCGATGCGGATCTTCACGTCGTCGACCGGCTCGGCAGCGAGCACACGGCCCGCCCCCGCCGCCGGCGCAGTCGCGAGCGAGAGTGCCAACCCCACGCAGCTCAAAATACGCTTCATCGACGCTACTTCTTCATGCGCAGCTCGGTCTGCTGCTCTTCGGCTTCGAGCTCGGCCAGCGCACGCGCCAGCTCTTGTTGTTCGGCGGCGTCGAGCGCGCCTTCCGAGGTGGCCCCGCCCTCCACGCGCACTGCCTTGGGAGCTTCCGGCTCGGGCGGAGCCAGGCCCATCTTGCGTTTCAGCGCCACCAGATCCTCTTCCGCGCCCTTGGTCTGCTCCAGCTGATTGAACTTGTGCGCCAGCACGTCTCCCGAATATTCCTCGTTCAGCTCGGCCTGCGCGGAGGCTTCGGCCTCCATCTGCTCGATCTTGCCCGCCATGCGATCGAAGTTTTCGAAGGCGCTGGCGTTGCGCAGCCCGCCCATCGTCTCCTGAATCGCCTTCTGCGCTTCCGCGCGCTTCTTGCGCGCGATGAGTAGGTTCTTCTTGCGTTTGGCTTCTTCGATCTTCGAATTGAGCGCGCGCAGCGCGAGCTTCAGCTGGTCGACCGAGGCCTTCTGCTTCTGCCACTGGTCCTTGAACTGCTCGGCCGTCGACTCGTGCTCTTTCTTGCGAGACAGCGCTTCCTTGGCCAGGTTGTCGTCACCAGCCCTGACCGCCAGCATCGCTCGACGTTCCCACTCGGCGGCGCTGCTCTGCTCTTGCTGGGTCTGCTTTTCGAGCCGCTTCTCGTCGGCGATCGACAGCGCCACCATCTTTTTGGCTTCGCCGAGCTGGTTGGTCATCTCCTCGACGATCTGATTCAGCATTTTCTCCGGATCTTCGGAGCGGCTGATCAGATCGTTCAGGTTGGACTTGATGAGCGTGGCGAGGCGTTGGAAAAATCCCATGGGTTTGTCTCGATCTCAGGAGGCGGATTGAACCAGGCTGCGGAGGAGCGGCACGTGCTCGCTGAGCGCGACATCCATGTCGGCCAGCACGGCTTCCAGCTCGTTCAAGTCGAGGCTATCGAGCTCGAGCGCGGCGGACAGCACGATCAGGTCGTGCTCCAACCCATAAGCGCTGTGCAGTAGCGCGCCGGCGTTCAGCTCGAGCAGCTTTCTGTAGAGTGGTGCCGCCTTCTCGTCGCTGGCCGGGGCGGGGCCCACCGTGACCTGCACCAGCAGCACCGGGGGTACGAGCCGCAGCGCCACCGGTGGCTGGGTCGGGCCAATCGAAACCAGGAACGTGCCGTCGGCCAGGCGTTCCTGCTGCCGCCCCAAGCGAGCTAGCTGTCCCTCGAGATCGTCGGCGCTCTTGATCATGGGCAGCTAGGCTAGCCTCAAATCAATCGATCCCCAAGCAGCTAACTTACGCGGCGCGCCGGTCCGCCGTCGCGACTCAGGCGCACGGGGACGAGCTCGTCGGGGGCGGGCGCTTCGGGCTGGATGGTGACGTGTTCGAGCTTGAATTCCGCCTTCAAGCGGTCTGCGACGCTGCGACACACCTCGGTGCCATGCGCGCCGCGCGCGAGCGTGACGTGCGCGGTCAAGGCGTCGAGCTCTTCCGAGATGCGCCACACGTGCAAATCGTGCAGAGAGGCCACGCCCGGCGTGCTGGCGATGGCGCGCTCGACCGCCGCCACGTCGATGTGCGGCGGCGCGCCCTCCAGCAAAATACCGGTCGTTTCGCGCAGCACGCGGTAGCCGCCGAGCAGCACCAGCACGGCGATCACCAGCGACAGCGCCGGATCCAGTCGCTGCGAGCCGAACCACAGCGCGCCGATAGCCGCCGCGATCGCAGCCACCGAGCCCAGCGCGTCGGAAAGCACGTGGAGCAGCGCCGTGCGCACGTTCATGTTGCCATGGCCGCCGCGCATCAGAATCAGCGCGGACAGCAGGTTCACCGCGAGCCCCGCCACGGCAGCGTACAGCATGGGGCGGCCGTGGATCGCGACCGGCGTGACGAAGCGCTCGACGGCTTCGCGCATGATCATGAGCGCGATGCCGAACAGCACGATACCGTTCACGAACGCCGCCAGCACCTCGGCGCGCTTCAAACCGTAGGTTCTGAGCTCGGTGCGCGGCCGCTCCGCGACGCGCTGCGCGATCAGTGCCAGCACCAGCGCGCCGCTATCGCCGAGCATGTGTCCGGCATCGGCGAGCAGCGCCAGGCTGCCGCTCATGTAGCCGACCACCGCCTCCACGACCATGAAGCCGAGCGTCAGCGTGAGCGCCAGGCTCAGCTTCGTTTTGGCGCTGCCGCGCGCGCCGTGCGCATGCCCGTGACCATGGCCATGCCCGTGACCGTGCCCCGGCCCAGCGACGGCAGGCTCGCCGTGGCCATGCCCGCCGTGGCCCCCACTCGCGGGCTGGGCTTGGCGCACCTCGGCATGGCCGAGGTGGTCGTGGGCGGAGGAGGACACCTCTGAATGAAAGCGCAGGTCACGCGTCCCGCCAAGGGCGCGGCAGCTTAAAATTCGCGGGTCTCCGGGCCGCGGATTGCACGGCGGCGATTCATAAGTAAACTCGGCCATGTTTGACCGCAATCTTCGCGAGTGCCTGACGTTCGACGACGTCATGCTCGTACCCGCGTACAGCGAGGTCCTGCCTGCGGAAGCCGACGTGCGTTCTCGCCTGACGCGCACCATCGAGCTCAACATCCCGATCGTCAGCGCCGCCATGGACTCGGTGACCGAGGCTCGCTCCGCCATCACCATGGCGCGCCAGGGCGGTATTGGCATCATTCACAAGAACCTCGGCATCGAGGAGCAGGCCCGCGAGGTCGACCGGGTCAAGCGCGCCGAAAGCGCCATCATCTTGAATCCGGTGACCGTGCGCCCCTCGCAGTCGCTGCGTGAGGCGCTGGGCGTCATGCGGGCGCACGAGGTTTCGGGCGTGCCGGTCGTGGAAGGGACCACCGCCGTCGGCATCCTCACCTCGCGCGACATCCGCTTCGAAAAGAATCTCGATCAGCCGGTCAGCACCCTGATGACTACCGAGCTAGTGACCGTCGCCCCGACTTGCAGCCAGGACGAGGCCCGCGTGCTGCTGCACAAGCACCGCATCGAGAAGCTGCTGGTCGTCGACAACGGCAAGCTGGTCGGGCTAATCACGATCAAGGATTTGCTGCAGGTCGAGCGCAACCCGCTCGCCAACAAGGACGAGCGCGGTCGCCTGCGCGTCGGCGCAGCGCTGGGCCCCGGCGCCGATCGCGTCGAGCGCGCCGAAGCGCTCTTGGCCGTCGGCGTGGACGTGCTGGTCATCGACACCGCCCACGGCCACCACAAGGGCGTGATCGATGCCGTGCGCGACACCAAGAAGCGCTACCCGAACGTGCAGGTGGTAGGCGGCAACATCGCCACCGCCGAGGCCGCGCAGGCCCTGATCGACGCCGGCGCCGACGCGATCAAGGTCGGCATCGGGCCCGGCAGCATCTGCACCACCCGCATCGTTGCCGGCATCGGCGTGCCGCAAATCACGGCCATCGCGGACTGCGTCGAGGTGGCGGATCGCCACGACGTGCCGGTGATCGCCGACGGCGGTATCAAGTACTCGGGCGAGGTCACCAAGGCGCTCGCGGCTGGCGCCGCCTGCGTCATGATCGGCTCGCTATTCGCGGGCACCGACGAGTCTCCTGGTGAGCTCGTGCTCTTCCAGGGCCGCAGCTACAAGGTGTACCGCGGCATGGGCTCGATCGGCGCCATGAAGAAGGGCAGCCGCGATCGCTACGGCCAGGGCGGCACCGCCGACGAAAAGCTCGTGCCCGAAGGCATCGAAGGCCGCGTCCCGCACCGCGGCTCGCTCGCCAGCATCCTGGCCCAGCTGGTCGGTGGCGTGCGCGCCGGCATGGGCTACACCGGCAGCCGCACCGTCGCCGACCTGAAGAAGGGCGCCAAGTTCATCCGCATCTCTTCGGCCGGCCTGCGCGAAAGCCACGTCCACGACGTGATCATCACGGAAGAGGCGCCGAACTACCGAGTCTAGGCTGCCCCAACTCGCAGGTGCTCGCGGGCTTCGCCCGCTGCGCGCCTGCGGTCTTCCCCAAAGCCGTGCTCGCCCTTCGGGCTGCGCGCGGCAGGGGAAGACAGGTGTTTCACGGAAATAGGCTGTGGATAGGATCATCACTCACGCGCCAGCGCGGTGATGTAGGTTTTGGGTCGGGTGTTCAACCCCAGAGCCGCGCGGCCGCAGGGCGTAGGGTTTCTTCGACTGCGCGTCGACGGAGCTCGCTGCGCGCGCGGGAGCCGAGCACACCGAGCGCCTCCAAGGCGGCCTCGCTGACTTGGGTAAGCACGGATTCTTGCTCCACGTTGTGGAGGGCCGTGGCAAAGCTATGGCGG
>DATDEV010000451.1:0-2401 GCA_036522995.1 Polyangiaceae bacterium | reverse complement strand
CTGGTCAGGCGAGTGAGTCCGAGCACCTGCTGCTCACGCGGGCCTACAAGGAGAAGCTGGTCGAGACCTTCAAGTCCTTGCTGATTCAGACGCGCGAGACGCACGTGAAGCAGATCGCGATCGTCAACGCCCGCACCTTATCGGCAGTAGCCGAGCCGCGGGAGTTTACGCTGCACCCCAAGCTGGTGGTCGAGCCCTTCCCGACCTTCTACTTGCGTACCGCGCGCGCGTACCGCTTTCTGCAAGGCGTCCTCGACGCGACCCTTGGCCCTGAGTTCTTGGTCGGCACGGCGCGCCTGCTCGAGGACGGCACGCGCGCCCAGCTTCCGCTTGCCCAGGAGCTCACGGACAAGCAGCGGCTGCTCTACGGCCTACACCTGCTGTCCGCTGACTCCATCGGCATGGCGCCCGAGCTCGCGGACGACGAGGCGCTGGCTTTTCCGGTCGACGAGGCACGCGCGGCGGCGCTCGCTTGGCTAGAGAACGTGGACAGTGACCAGGACGTGGCGCGGGACCCGCGCGTGAGCCTGCCGGTCGCGACCGATCGGGACTATGCGATCTACTGGGCGGTGGTGGGCGTGAAGGTGCTGCACTTGCACGCCAGCTTCCCCGAGACGCATCGGCCTGAAGTGGTGCAAGCGGCGCCCGGTTGTGTGCAGAAGGGCTGGGCCACGTTCGAGCCGCACCTGCTCGTCGAACAAACCATTCAGGTGCGCCGGCCCCTCGACCGCGCCCCGCTCTCGCGCGAGGAGTTCCGCGCGCTGTGCGACCAGTACGACACGGCCGAAGCCATAGCGGAAGCCTTCGAAGCCGCCCCATGAGCTGCCGCTTCCTCGCGTGGGGGGTGGCTTCGGGAGGCCTTGCGACCGCCTGCTCCTTCGGATCGTTTCAAACCGCTCACACCCAGCTGCCCGGCACGGTGAGCATCACGCCCGGTGCCACGTACGTCACCAACCGAATCGACGATGAAGCGGGAAGAAGCACCCTGACCAACTCGAGCGCGCAGCTGAGCGGGCGCGCCGGCATCACAGAGCGAGTCGACGTGGGTGTCGGCACGTTCCTGCAGACGGGCCTCAAAGGCGACGTCAAAATGAACGTGCTGTCGCCGCACGCCAGGCTCGCACTCGCGCCGCGGCTGGGCGCCGGGTACCGCTTGGGGCGCGAGATCGGGATGGTGGAAGGCGGCGCGATCACCAGCTATCGCTTGGTTCAGGGGCTGGAGCCGTACGTCGGCTTGAGCTTCGCCAACCACTGGATCGAGGCCGAGGCGCCTTCCGCTACTCCGCCAAACGCCGTCGCTGCTCGCGGCACGGGCGATGGCCTGCTGCAGCTCAGCATCGGCATCGAGCTGGTGCAGATGAGCCACTTTGCCATTCTGGTCGAGTACGGCCATTGGTTCCCGCTCAACGACGACCCGGGCGACTTCTATCGTTTCCTCCCCACCAATATCTTCGGCATCGCGCTGCGTCTGGGGCGGGTGCGTCCGGCAGAGTCGGGCGGGCGTTAGCCCTCGATGTCGTGAGCGTGCTTGGAACGGCCTGCGGGTAGAAGAGCTTTCATGAGCCAAGCATCGTTATAACTATTGGTTAATATAAGGGTTTAAGTGCGCAGTGCGTTTGCGCGCTGGCGTTGCCAGCCCGCTGCCACGGTGCTGAGGTTCCGCGCTGGCGATCGCCATTGCAGTGGACGCGCGAGCTACCTATCGTCGAGTCCGTCCGCGCCGCGAAATCTGCGATGTGGCTCGAGAAGGACGGAAGCAGTTACGCATGGCGCAATTCACGACCCGATTCCGGCTCAAGGGAGGCGCATGGCGCGGACCGCTCGCGGTCGCCTGGGTGTGGCTGGCAGGCCCCGCGCCCGTTTTCGCCCAAGTGCCGAGCCCCTCGACTCCGCCGCCCGCAGCTCCGCCGCCTGCGGCTGCGGCCGTGAAGCTTTCTCCCGAGCAGCTCGACTCGCTCGTGGCACCGATCGCGCTCTACCCCGACCCGGTGCTCGCCCAGGCCCTCGCTGCGTCGACTTATCCGCTCGAGATCATCCAGCTGCAACAGTGGCAGCTCAAGAACCCGAACTTGAAGGACAAGGCGCTCGCGGACGCTGTCGCCCTCCAGCCTTGGGATCCGTCCATCCAATCGCTGGCCGCGATCCCGGAGCTGACGAAGCGCCTGGCAGACGACATTCAATGGACGACGGAGCTGGGCAACGCCTTCCTCGCTCAGCAATCCGAGGTGATGGACGCCATTCAGCGCATGAGAAAGAAGGCGCAGGCCAAAGGGGCGCTCGCGTCGAACGAGCAGCAGAAGGTCGAGACGAAGATCGTCGAGACAAAGGAGGTCATCATCGTCGAGCCAGCACAGCCCGAGATTGTCTACGTGCCGGTGTACAACCCGACGGTCGTCTACGG
>DATDEV010000450.1:0-2564 GCA_036522995.1 Polyangiaceae bacterium | reverse complement strand
CTTTGTCGATGGTGGTCACCCCGCCCGCCCGCTTGCTCGTCATGCGCGCGCGGCTCGCCAGGCGTTCTTCCTGCGAATCGGCAGCTGACTTGATCGACGCCTGCAGCGCCGCCTCCTCGGCGTTGAACTCGGCGCGCAGCTCACTGATACGCCGCTCGAGCAGGGTTCGCTTTTGCTCCAGCAAGCGCTGCACTCGGCGCTGCTCGGCTACCCGCTCGCGCTCCGCGGTGGCCTCGACCGCCTCCTGCGTCACCCGCGCAATGCCGGTCAGCACACCGGCCGGCCCGACATAGGGCTCGACCAGTGACACGCCCTGCCGCGTGATCACGAATTCGCGCACCTGGTTGGAGTGCTCCATGCCCCGCGATTTGAGCACGTACAGCGCACGCGTGCGTTCGCCGTTGGTCTCGAGCGCGCGCACCAGAATCCAGGTGTCGACCATGGACGAGACGGCCATGTCGGTCGCCTCGGTGGCGTCACCGCCGTGCGTCAGGCTGGTCAGAAACGCCGTGATGCCGCGATCTTTGAAGAAGTCGATCATCCTGACCAGCATCAGGTGAGCGTCGTACGCATTGCCGGCGCCCGCCATCGTCCCCACCGGATCGATCACGACGCAGCTCGGTTCGAAGTCTCGAGCCAGCTTGAACATCACGGCCAGGTGGCCTTCGAGCCCGAGCGACGTGGCGCGATGAGCGGCGATCATCAGCTTGCCGCGCTTGACGTGGGCGGACAGCTCGAGCCCGATCGAGCGCATGTTGCGTAAGATCTGCGCGGCCGACTCCTCGAACGACACATACAGCGCGCGCTCGCCATGGCGGCAGGTGGCGTCGACGAGATGCGCAGCCAAGCTGGTCTTGCCCGAGCCCGCAGTACCCGACACCAGCACGGTGCTGCCCTTGAAGTAGCCGGCGCCACCCAACATCTCGTTCAGGGCCGGCACGCCCGTGTCGACGCGCTCGCTGCTCACGTCGTGGTCCAGCTCCGAGCTCGTGATCGGCACGACCGTGAGCCCATCGCGATCGATCAGGAACGGGTACTCGTTGCTGCCGTGGGTCGAGCCGCGGTACTTGACCACGCGCAAGCGGCGGGTCGAAATCTGATCGCTGACGCGGTGATCCAGCAGGACCACGCAGTCCGACACGTACTCTTCCAGCCCATGCCGCGTCACGGTCCCGTCGCCGCGCTCGGCCGTGACGATGGTCGTGATTCCACGCTCCTTGAGCCAATTGAACAGGCGCTTCAGCTCCGAGCGCAGCAGCCCGTACTTCTCCATGCCGCCGAAGATGGTCTCCAGCGTATCGATCACCAGTCGCTTGGCCTTCACGCTATCGAGCGCCAAAGCCAAGCGAATGAACAAGCCCTCCAGGTCGTACTCGCCGTTCTCCTCGATCTCCCCGCGCTCCACGCGGATGTGATCGAACGCCAGCAGCTTGCGCCGCTCCAAATCTTTCACGTCGAAGCCGAGCGACGCGACGTTCTTGGCCAGGTCCTGCTCGGTCTCCTCGAAGGCGACGAAGACGCCTGGCTCGCCGTGATCGAGCGCGCCACGAATCAGAAACTGCATACCGAACAGTGTTTTGCCGCAGCCCGCGCCACCGCACACCAACGTGGTGCGCCCCTCCGGCAGCCCACCCTGCGTTATGTCGTCGAAGCCGCTGATGCCGGTCGCCACCTTGCGCAGCACCGGCAGCTGCGCGACCCGTAGCTTGGAAGGAGCGCGCAGCGGCGCAGCGGAGCGTTCGGCCATTTGCTCAAGGCCTCTTATAGCCTCTGCCGCGCACGGTGCTACGCGGCAAACTGCCACGCAGTGAGCGTGACGTTTTGCCACCGAGTGCGCAGCAGGGTTTACGTCGGGGTGATGCGACTACGTCGGTGCGAGCGATTGCTCGCTGAGCGCTCAAGAGCTCGCTGCGTTGGAGCTCAGCCACGCGAACAGGCGTCGAAATCCGTCGTCGGCGTCGGCTTTGCGGTAGCTCGGGCGGTAGTCGGCGGCGAAAGCGTGGCCCGCCTCGGCGTAGACGTGCAGCTCGCTTTTCATCGCGCTCGTGTTCGAGCTGGCCTCGAGCGACTGCTTCATTTGCGCGACGCTCTCGAGCGGAATGCCCTGGTCCTTGCCGCCGTAGAGGCCAAGCACGGGCGCCTTGAGCTCGCCGACCAGGTCGAGCGGGAACTTTGGCCTGAGCGCGTCGCGGTCTCCCAGCAGCTTGCCGTACCAGGCAACGCCGGCCCTGAGCAGCGGCTGGTGCGCGGCATAGAGCCAGGTGATGCGGCCACCCCAACAGAAGCCGGTGATCGCCAGGCGATTGGTATCGGCCCGCGCTTGCTGAGCGGCCCAGGCCACCGTGGCATCCAAATCGGCGGCCACCTGGGCATCGGGCGTCTTGGAAACGATCTTTTGCTGCAGCTCCTTGATATCCGCGATCTGCGTGGCGTCGCCCTGACGCGTGAAGAGGTCGGGCGCGACCGCAAAGTAGCCGTGCTTGGCCAGGCGACGACACACGTCCTTGATGTGCTCGTGCACGCCGAAGATCTCGTGCACGACCAGCAGCACGGGGGCCTTGCCC
>DATDEV010000449.1:0-4414 GCA_036522995.1 Polyangiaceae bacterium | reverse complement strand
CCCATCACGACCACGCGATCGGATAGAAAAACGGCTTCTTCCACGCTGTGCGTGACGAGCATCACCGTGGGAGACAGCTGCTGCCAGACTCGAATCAGCTCCTCCTGCAGCGTCTGCCGCGTGAGCGAGTCGAGCGCGCCGAACGGCTCGTCCATGAGCAGCACGGCTGGATCGTTGGCCAGCACGCGGGCGATCGCCACGCGCTGCTGCATCCCACCCGAGAGTTGGTGGGGATAGCGATCGCGGAAGCGATCGAGCCCAACCATCTTGACGAAGCGATCGACCAGGCTCTCGACCTCGGCCGCCGGCAGGCCGCGTTGACGCGGGCCATAGGCCACGTTCGCAGCCACGCTGAGCCAGGGAAACAGCCCATAGTCTTGAAATACCACGCCGCGCTCCGGGCCCGGGCGCTCCACCGGCTTGCCGCGCACGTTCACGATCCCGGACGTGGCGCGTTCGAAGCCGGCCACGATGCGCAGCAGCGTGCTCTTGCCGCAGCCGCTGGCGCCGATGAGTGAGACGAACTCACCTTGCGGCAGCGACAGTCGAACGCCGCGCAGCGCCTCGGTGACCTTGTCGCCAGTGCCGTACTTCTTGCCCACGTCTCGCAGCTCGACGCCGAGCTCGCGGGCTGGGGCTGGCGCCGGCTCCTGGATTGGTAACGGTGTTGCAGGTAGGCTCATGGGCTCAGTTGGGCAAAAGTGGGCTGTTGCCGAGGGCTTTACGCACCCCGCTGATCAAAAGCTTGTCGGTCAAAAGGCCCGCCAGGCCGATGAAGATCATGCCCGTGATGATGATTTCGGTGCGGCTCACCTCGCGCGCTTCGGTGATGACCGAGCCCAGGCCGTTCGGCACACCCACGGTCTCACCTACCACGACTACCACCCAGGCCAGGCCGAGCGCGATGCGCATGCCGGCGAACACCGAGGGTAGCGCGGCGGGCAGGATGACCTTGTAGAGCATCTCGCTCTCGCTCGTGCCCAGCATCTGCGCGGCCTCGATCAGGCGGGGCGGCACACGCTTCACGCCCAGCGACGTATTGATCAGGATGGGGAAGAAGGAGCCGATGTAGATGAGGATGATCGCCGAATGCGAGCCGAGGCCGAATACGATCAGGATTAGCGGTACCCAAGCGGTGACCGGGATGGGCCGCAGCACGCCGAGCGTGGGCTCGACCAGCGCCGAGAAGCGCGTGTAACGCGCCAGCAGCACGCCGAGCGGTACTGCACAGGCTGCGGCCAGGAAGAAGCCGCCCAGCACGCGCCCCAAGCTCGCGAATAGGTGCGTGAGCAGTGTGCCGCTGTACGCATCGTCGTAGAGCGTGCCGAACGTGAAGTCGAAGAGAGCTAGCAAGACCTCGAATGGGCCCGGAATCAGGGTTAGCCATTGCTGCGCCACCGCAAAGGACCAGATGCCGAGCAGGGCGGCTGGTACCGGGAGTGCCCATAACAATTTCTTCATCCAGGTACCTCGGCAAGCTCACGCGTCGGCTCGGTGGCAATGAAGGTCTCGTACGGCGGTTGTTGCTTGATTTGCCTCAGCCGCGCGAGCTCTTCACCGAGAGCGCGCGCTTGCTGCACGTAGGCGTCGTCGAGCCGCCAGCGTAAGTCGATGTTACGGATCGCCAGCTGGACCGCCTCGAGCTTCGCGCCCCAGGCTTTGGTCGTGGCCTTGGCCCACTCATGAGGGTTCTGCCGCATGTAATCGGTGGCGCGTGCGTGGGTGGCCACGAGCGTTCGGCACAGCGCGGGCTCGCGTTCGAGCATGGCCTGGCTCGTGCACAGCACGATGTTGATCTTGCCCATGGGCGTGTCGTAGGGATACGCGACGACGTTCGAGCGCCCGCGCAAGAGCGCCACGGAGGGGCCTGTCTCGGCGCCGGAAAAGGCGTCGATGTCACCGCGTTCGAGCGCGTTGGCCATGTCGCCAAAGCCGACTTTGACCAGCGTGACGTCCTTGTCGGCTTGGATGCCGCGAGCGCGCAGCGACATGCGCAGCAGCGCGTCCTGGGCCGAGCCCGGGACATAGCCAATGCGTTTGCCGCGCAGGTCCTCGATGCGGAGGATGCCCTGCTCCTTGCGCGCCACGATGGCCGAAGCGCCGTCGGCGGCGGCTGCGAGCACGCGAATCGGCTCACCGCGCGAAGCGCCTTGCAGCGCGGCAGTGATGCCAGTCACCGCGAAATCCACCGAGCCCGTCACGACCGCCGTCTTGATCTCGGTCGAGTTGTTGAACGCGAGCGTCTCGACCACGATGCCGGGTGGCAAGAAGCGCGCATAGAAGCGCGGGGCCATCAAGTGGGGGCTGATGCGCAGCATGCCGACTCGCACCCGCCGACCCCGCGCGGCGCCACTGTCGGGAGCGCGCGAGCACGCCGACAGCGCGGTCGCCGAAAGGCCGAGCAACAGTGTTCGCCGCGACGCAAGCGACGGCGAGCGCGGCTCGTCCGAGTCCATCTCAGCTCGCGCGGTCACTGACGGAGCGTGCCCGCTGCCGTTTTCAGCCGCGTGTCAGCCACGTTGCCATCGTCTCTGGGGGCGGGTGCCCGCGCGAGCAAGTCGTGTCAATTCGGCACGCTACGGAACGAACGGCGCACAAGGCAAGCCGCGCAGCTGCCAGATATCGCCTGCCGGTGCCGCAACCCACGCGTCTCCCGTCGTGTCGTCCACGGCGATGGCGCTGAGCCCCGCCACTTCAGCCGGGTACTTCGCCAAGATGGCCCCGCTGGGCTCGAGCACTGCTACGACGTTCTCCACGCTGCTGACGGCGAGGAGGTGACCGGTCGACTGGCAAACGTCGAGGTCGCCGTAGTTGACGTCGAAGCCCGGCAGCAGGGAAAAATCGTTCAGCACGGCGCCGCTCGCGGGGTCGATCTCCGCTACGACATTACCGAGCGCCGCGCCCGGCACGCGGTCTTGGACCGCGAAGAAAGTGCCGCGCTGCACGTGAAAGCTGCCGCCGACCACGTGGCTATCGCCGAAGGCAGTCGTGAGCGTGGCGATGGGCGAGCTCGTGGTGCCCATCAGGTCCACGGCGTGGATATCGAGCGCGCCAGTTTCGCCGTTGAAAAATAGCGCTGAGTGCGCGGGAAGCTGCTGCTGTCCCAGCGTGAGCGCCGTCGGCGTGAAGTCGACGTCCACGTCGTCGGCCAGCTCGCCGGGCGCCAGCGCGGTTGGCCCGGCGGTGCCGGCGGTCGAGTAGCTCAGCATGCTCGCTCCAAAGCACGGCTGCGCCCAGAGCGCCTGTGCGTTCGAGTCGAAACCCAGGCCGCACAGCTGCTGGCCCACGTTGAAATGCGTCACTACGGCGAGCTCCGATGCCGGGCCAGTTCCCCCCGCGCCGGCCGTGCTGGTATCTCCGGCTGCACCAGTGCCGGCTGCGCCGCCTGCTGCCGTCCCGCCGCTGCCGTCGCTCGGGTCGCCGCCTCCTCCGCCATCGCTCGGTGTCGCCATGGCTCCGGCATCGCCATTCACGGTGCCGCCGCCTCCGAAGTCTCCGCCTCGCGCTTCGCCGCCAACTGCCGCGCCTTCGCCCCCAGAACCGGACTCACCGCCGTCGCTATCGGGTGGCTCATTGCGTACGCCGTCGCTCGAGCCGCATGCGACCCAAGCCGCCGTCAGGGTCGTAAACCAGACCACGGTCAAGAGCGAGCGCACGCGGTGAGATACTCACTGCCGAACGCCGGGCGCAAGCGCGGGCGCCGTGGATCAGGGAAAGCGGTAGCGGCTCAGACTTTCGCTGAGCTGCGCAGCAGGCGCTGCACGGCGTCCGCACCGAGCGCGCGCAGCGTTGCGATGTTGCGCTCGTAGATGCTCGCGGTGTCCGGGAAAGAGTCGACGGCGCGCGAGACGCTGGCTTCGCGGAGCAGGTGGAGCATCGGATACGGCGAGCGATTGGTGCAGTTGTCGACGTCGTCCGGGCCCGTGCCAGCGAAGCAATAGTCGGGATGGAAGCTGGCGATCTGGAGCTCGCCCTCGAGTCCCAGCTCGAGCAGTTGCTCGTCCGCTCGGTCCAGGAAGTCGTTGTAGTCGCGGAAGTCCTGCAGTACGTGCGGATGCACGAGCAGGGTCGTATCGACGAGCTCGGGGCTCGCGTGCTGCAAGTGAGTGAGCTCGCTCTTCAGCTCGAGCAGCAGCGCGTCCTCGCTGTCGGCCGTGCAGAGCCGGTAGCGCACTTGCCCGGCCGTCTGCACGGCCTTCGCAAACGGGCACAGGCCGAGTCCGATCACGACGCGCGTGACCCAATTGCTGGTTATGACGAGCGGATCGCTTTCGTCGGCCATGCGGGAAGCCTACGCCCCTGCGATCTCGCTCTCCAGTGCTTCCCACTTGGCCATCAGCTCGGCGATCTCCCTGGTGAGGGCTTGCTCTTCGCGTTCGAGGGCAACGACGCCGGCTTTGTCGGTGCGCTCGTA
>DATDEV010000448.1:0-8170 GCA_036522995.1 Polyangiaceae bacterium | reverse complement strand
CCTGCTGCGCACCGCTTTGGGTCTGGTGCGCGGGGCCTGAGCCGAAGCGCGGAGCGCCGCAGCCTTCGGCTAGCGGGACTTTTTGGGTCGGCGCTTGGCTGCGGTCGTCGCCGACTCGCTCGCAGGGCGCAGGCGCTGCTGGGAGCGAGCCAGGCCTTCGAACGGATCGCGCCGCAGCTGGGCGAGTCGCGCTGCGATGTTGCGCAGCGTGAAGTGATTCGGCCCCAGCTTCGGCGATAGCTCGTCCCATTCGAGCGGGACCGCGATGGGTGCCTGCTCGCGCGCGCGCGTCGAATACGGCGCGATGAAGGTCGCGCCGCGGGCGTTGCGCAGGTAGTCGATGTACGTCTTGCCCTTGCGCTTGGCCTTGGACGCCGTAGCCAGGTAGAGCTGCGGTGCGTCGGCGGCGATCGCCTCGGCGATGCGGCCGGTGAAATCCTTGGCCTGCTCCCAATCCAGGTCCGGCGCGATGGGCACGCACACGTGCAGGCCCTTGCCGCCGGTCGTCTTGACGAAGGACTCGAGCTTGGCTTGCTCGAAGATCCGCCGCACGGTGAGCGCGCCCTGAATCACGGCCGCGTACTCGAGCGCGGGATCGGGATCGAGATCGAATACCAGCACGTCCGGATGCTCGAAGTCGTCGGCGCGTGAGCCCCAGGTATGGATCTCGAGCGCGCCCAGCTGCACCAGCCCAAACAGGCCCTGGGCGTCGTCGATCACGCTGTAGGGGTGTTTGCCCTCTTTTTCGCGGATGTCGACCGAGCGCAGTCCGGCCGGCGTGCCCTTGCCGGGGTGTTTTTGAAAGAAGGTCTGCTTGCCGATGCCGTTGGGCGCGCGCACCAGCGTGAGGGGGCGGTTTTCGACGTGCGGCAGCATACGTTCCGCCACCAGTGCGTAGTAGTCGAGCAGCTCGCGCTTGGTGATGCCCGACTCGGGGTACAGCACCTTGTCGGGGTTGGTGATGGGGTAGCTCGGCTGTCTCGTTGGCGGTTGGGGCCCCAGCCCCAACTGCGCCGGCTTGGCGCGTGGCTGCTCGACCTTGGTCGACGCTTCGAGCCTGACTTCACGCGCTGGCTTGTCGTCGCGCAGCCCGTGAAACGTGGGGTGCCGGAGCGAGCCGTCGCTGGTCATCTCGGTGTATCCGACTTCCGCCACCAGCCTGGGCTCGACCCAGTGCACGCCGCGCGCGTCGGCTCCGCGCGGCGGGTTTTCGACCGGCGCTTCCTTGGTGGTGAGCGGTGCCAGTTTTTCGTGCAGCTCACCCAGGGAAGCCTGGCTGAAGCCGGTGCCGACGCGCCCCGCATAGCGCAGCTTGTCGCCCTCGCGCACGCCGAGCAGTAGCGCGCCCAGGTGGCTGCGGCTGCCGGCCGGCTCGGTGTAACCGACGACCACGAACTCCTGCCGCTGGCTGCATTTGATCTTCAGCCAGTCGCGACCACGGCCCGAGCGATAGGTCGAAAGCGCGCGCTTGGCGATGATTCCCTCGAGGCCGAGCTTGCTCGCATTCTCGAAGAAAGCCGCGCCGTTGCCGACCACGTGAGCGCTGAAGCGGACGCGCTGGCCGAGCGGCTCGGGCTGAACCGCCAGTAGCTGCCGCAGCCGCGATTTGCGCTCGAGCAGCGGCTGCGCCGTCAGGTCGGTGCCGTCGAGGTGCAGCAGGTCGAAGGCGTAGTACACGAGCGCACCGTCTCGACCCTCGCTCAGCGAATTCTGGAGCGCCTGAAAGTCGCTGTGCCCCTCGTCGTCGAGCGCGACCAGCTCGCCGTCCAGGTAGGCTGACTCCACTGCCAGTTGCTGGAGCGTCTCGCGCAGCGTCGGCATGCGCTCGCTCCAATCCTTGCCGCTGCGCGTGAGTAGCGTGACCTGGCCCTGCTCCAGGCGCGCGTGGACGCGATAGCCGTCGAACTTGATCTCGTGGATCCAGTCGTCACCGGCCGGAGCGCTGTCCACCAACGTGGCTAGCTCCGGCTCGATCACGCGGGGCAGCTTGGCGGCCGGACGCGGCTGGGCGCCAAGCTTCACCATGTGCGCCTCGTTTGGGGCTGGGGCCCCGAACGCCACGCGACCGTCACGACGCCATTCGGCTTCGGGGGCGGCCGCGATCTGCTCCAGCTCGCGACCGCTGAGCGCGCTCTCGGGCGACTCGCGCAGCAGTTGGTCTCCGTCGGCTCGCGCTGCTTCGTCACGGGACTTGAATAGTAGCCAACCCTTGCCGTCTCGGCTGCCTTGACCGGCTTCGGCCTGGCGCTTGGTGCGCACCAAATGCCAGGCGCCCTGCAGCTTTTGGCCCTGGAGCGTGAACGCCAAATGGCCTTTTTTCAGCCCTTGGCGCGGATCCCCCTCGGGTTTCCAGGTCCCGCGGTCCCAGACCATCACGGTGCCGGCGCCGTACTCGCCCTTCGGAATCGCGCCTTCGAAGTCGCGGTACTCCAGCGGGTGCGGCTCCACTTCCATGGCCAGGCGCGTGACGCCGGGATCCAGGCTCGGGCCCTTGGGCACCGCCCAGCTGAGCAGGACACCGTCGAGCTCCAAGCGAAAGTCGTAGTGCAGATTGCGCGCATCGTGCTTCTGCACCACGAAGCTGAGCGCTTCGTCACGCCGCTGCAGCGCCTTGCCGCGCGGCTCGCGCGTGCGCTCGAAGTCACGCATCTCTCGGTATTTTGCCAGGCTCGGCATGGGTCGTTCTCGGGTGTCAGGCGGACTTGCGGTGGCGTGGCTCGTGGGCGGCTGCGTTGCGCCTGCTGGGCTTGGCTTTGCGCGTGCCGCGGTGGTTCTGGTTGGCAGCGCGCACCGGCTTGGCCGACGCCACGCTTTGCGCCAGCAGCTCGGCCAGATCGACCTGCTTCGGGGCTGGAGCAGGCTTGGCTTTGCGAGCGCCGGCCTCTGGCACCTGGTTCAGCTCACCGGCCTTCACCTTGCGCTGGATCAGCCGCAGCAGGTCGCGGCGGTAGTCATCCTCGTACTTGTCGGGGTCGAACTGAGCGACCATGCCCTCGACCAAGCGCTCGGCCATCGACAGCTCCTTGGGCGTGATGCCGAGCGTTTTGAGGTTGGTGGGCGGTAAATCGAGCTGCTTGGTGTCGCGTAGCTCGTCCGCGAAGCGCAGCAGCACGAGCAGCAGGGCGTCGCCTTGGGCCAGCACCGCCGCCAGGTGCTGCCGCGTGCGGATAACCACCTTGCCGATGCCGGCCTTGCCGGTGCGGCGCAGCGTTTCGCGAAGCAAGGCGTACGACTTGTTGCCGGCTTTCAGCGGGGCCAGATAGTAGGGGCGATCGAAGTAGCGGGGATCGACGTCGGACAGGTCGACGAAGTCCAGGATGTCGATCTGACGCGTGGCCTCGACGTTCGCCTCCTGGAAGTCACGCTCGCTCAGCACGACGTACTTGCCGCTTTGGTGCTCGTAGCCTTTGACCACGTCCTGCCACTTCACTTCCTTGCCCGTCTTCTTGTTCACGCGCTCGTAGCCGACCGGCGCGAAGTCGCGGCGATCGAGCAGGGTCATCTCGAGCTCTGCAGTGTCCTCGGCGGCGTGCAGTCCCACCGGGATCTGCACCAAGCCGAAGCCGACGGTGCCAGTCCAAATCGCTCGTGCCATGGCTGCCAACTCCTTCGGGTCGCGCGGAGAGTTTCGCCACGATCGAGACGGGCTTGCCTCGATCGACGCGCGTCCAGCGCGCGTAGCGGGCATGGCTGCAGGGTTCATGCCGTCAGGCCGCCTCGGCCAGCTCCACCTGGCTCACGTCGAGTGACAGCGAGAGCACGGCCGGAGCGTCGAGCGCCCTGTCACCGGGCACGGGCTCGGGCCGGGCGGGCCTGACTGGGCTCGGGCGCTGCGTCATGGCCGGCAGCAGTGAAACGTTCCACAGCTGCTCTTTCCAGGGGTTTTGGCGGGTTGGGGACATGGGTCGTGCTCCGGGAAGGCCGCCAGTTGGCCGCCGCGTCATGACGACGTTCCAGCGCCCGCCCGATCGACATCAGCCCGCGATTTTTCTCGAGCGACGGCCGGCACCACGTTGCGCTCCCGTTTCAAACCATCGAGAGTGTGCTGGTGATAACCCGACAGTGGTAGCTTGGGGGTTCGGGCAGAATGACCGAACCAGTCTCGCCAGCCGAGGAGGCGCCGGAAGTCGAAACCCAGGAGGTCCTGTGGGGCGGGCGGATTCAGGTCCGGGGTGAGGTCGGCCGCGGCGCCATGGGGCAGATCTTGCTTGGCTACGATACCAAGCTGCGCCGCGAGATGGCGCTCAAGGTCACGCACCTACCGCGCGGTGTCATTCCGCGTGAGCTGCTGGCGCGTTTCGTGGAGGAAGCGCAGGTCACCGCGCAGCTCGAGCATCCGAACATCGTGCCGGTTCACGACCTGGGAGTCGATCCGACCGGGCGCGCGTACTTCTCGATGAAGCTCGTGCGCGGGCGCACGCTGGAGGAGATCCTGACCGCGCGCCTGGCCGGTGATAAGGCGACCCGGGCGGAGCTCGGCTTACGACGCTTGCTCGATGTGTTTCTGCAGGTGTGCCTCGCCGTGGAATACGCCCACGCGCGCGGCGTGATTCATCGCGATCTGAAGCCGGCCAACGTGATGGTCGGCGACTTCGGCGAAGTGGCGGTCATGGATTGGGGCGTCGCCAAGCTGCGTGAAATGGTGGCAGGCGTCAGCACCGAGGTCGAAGCGCTGAGCAGCGAGCAGGAGCTGGCGGAGAGCGGCCCGGCGCCCACCCCGGCGCCGGTGACCTCCGTGCGCGCCGAAACCAAGGCTTGGGAGACGCACGACGGCGCCGTGCTGGGAACGCCGCACTACATGGCGCCGGAACAAGCCGAGGGGCTCCCGGTGGACGAACGCAGCGACCTCTACAGCTTGGGGGTGATGCTTTACGAGATCCTGTGTGGCCAGGTGCCGTTCGATCACGAGGACCCCGCGGTCGTGGTCAAGCGCGTGATTCTGGAGAACCCGAAGCCGCCTTCGGCGCACGATGCGCGTGTGCCTGCCGCGCTCGAGACCTTGGTCATGCGTCTGCTGGCCAAGAAGCCCGAGGAGCGCGCCTTGCCGCTGGCCGACGTGCGTGCCCACGTGCAGAACTACATCGACGGTGTCGCGCGCGACTACCGGCGACAGTCGCTCTGGACCAGCGTGGCCTGGAGCACGGGCGCGCTGGTGTCCTTTGCATTTCTGGTCTGGTACCTGACGGGCTCGTCGGTTGCCACGGTGCTGGCGATCGCGCCACCGGCGGTGCTGAAGGCGGTCGGCTGGTTCCTGTTGGTGCTGGCGGTGGGCTATCCATTGTGGGGCGCGTCGAACGCGTTTCGAGTCAGCCGGCGGGAGCTCGATCCGTTCCGCGAGCCCACGAGCGAGGAGCTGTTCGTCTCCGGCTACTTGGCGCACCGCAGCTTTTCAGCGGCGCTGGCGCCGCTGTTCCAGCTGGTGTTCATCATCGAGCTGGTGGTGCTGGCCGTGATGCAGGGCAGTCGGGGCGCGGTGGGCTCACAGCAGATCGCGCTGCAGCTCACCCAGCAGATGCGTGTCGAGTGGTCGGAAGCGCTGATCGTCGTGCTCGTGTTCCAGTTCGCCTATTTGGTGCTGATCGCCAGTGAAGTGCGCTTTGCGCGTCGCATCGACCGGCACGAGCTGCTCATTCGCCGAGCGCCCTGGGAGTCGGTTTGGCCCGTCTTCTTGATCTTGGTGCTGCTGGCCAGCGTGATCACTACCGACGTGCTCGAGATGGCGCTGGGGGCCGGGCGTGACGGGGCCAAGGTGCTCACCTGGCGAGCGCTGCTGCAGGCACCCAGTCAGCCGTTCGAGATCGTCAAGACGCTGGTGTTCCAGGGTACGTTCCTGCTCGGCTTGGCCGCGACCACCATGCTCGCAGCATTTCCGGTCACCGAGCTTTTGGCCGCGTTGCGCGCCACCTTCCACGCCGACGACGAGGCTTCGGTCGCGACGCACGCCAAGTACTTCTTGCGCTCCGTCGCCACCCTGCGTGTGGCGCGCGGTGTATGGCTTTACGGCGGGGCCATGATCGGCACGCTCACGGCGATGCGCATCCTTTCCGAAGATACGTCCCATCCGCTGCTGGAAAAGGTGCTCTACATCCTCGGGCCATCGCTGATCGGCTTTGCCGGTTACTCGGCGCTGCGTGGGCGGCTCGAGCTGTTTCTGGAGCAGGCCCCGGCGGTCAGGCGCCTGGTCTCCCAGCGCGTCGAGAGCGCGGTGGCCGAGCAGCGGCGGGCCAACCTGGCGGTGCTCAGCAACGTGCCGTGGCGCCGGCCGCTCGCGCAGTTGGCAGTGCCGGTTGCCTGCGTGCTGGCCTACCTGGTTTGGACGGGCAGCGGGCTGCAGCGCGCCGCGCTGGACCAGCTGGTTCCGGTCACCACCAAGGATTGGCTGGTGGTGCTGCCCTACGCGCTGCTCATTCCGCTACTGCTCGCGCGTGACCAGCTGCAGAAGTGGGCCTTGCGCCGCCGCTTGCCACGTCAGGTATCGAGCCCGAGCATCGAGGCCTAGCGACCGCTACTATTTGCGCCACCTGGGCGCATTGCCACACTGGCTGGGCCCTAGCGCCGAGGCACGTGGAGCCGCTGTACGCGGCACGCTTCATGCTTAGTGCTGCGCATGCGACGCCTCAAGTCTTCGGAGCTGCGCACCATTTATTGGACGCTGACGCTACTGTTCGCAGCACCCCAGGCCTGGTCAGCGCTGCAGTACCTGCTCGAAGAAGCGCGCATGGCGGCGACGCTTCAGGGGCTCGGGTATCCCGAATACTTCATGAAAATCCTGGGCGTGGCCAAGCTACTCGGCATTGCGGCGATCATCAGCTCGATCTCCCCGAGGCTCAAGGAGTGGGCTTACGCTGGCTTCACGATCGAAACGCTGGGGGCCGCGGCATCGCACTGGTGCGCTGGGGATTCGCTACTCATGACGCTGGTCCCGCTGGGCTTTTGCCTGGTGCAGCTGGGCTCGTACGTCGCCTGGAAACGGCTCGGTGTCAGCTCGAGACGGCGTCGCTACATCTTCGAAACGGCGGGCGGCCATGCCTGAAGGGGCGCATCGATGAGCCAGCCGCTGCGTCAGCTCGCGCTCGGCGAAGCGCGTCCACCCAGCTCCGATCAGCCCACGAACGCCAAGCTCGCGTTGGGCTGGGTGGTGGTCGGGCTGTGCGTCGTGTCGGCGCTGGCGCTGACGCCGTTCTGGGCGCCCCTGCTGCTGGCGGCGTGGGGCGCCATCATCGCTCGGCCGCTCTACGGGGCATTGGCCAAGCGCATTCATCGCCGCAAGGGCGCGGCCGCGCTGGTGACAGTGCTGCTGGTCGTCGCTTTCCTGACGCCGGTGCTGGTCACGTTGCTATCGCTGTCCGGTGCGGCGATCGACCTCGGGCATCGGCTGCTCGAGTCCAAAAGTGGCGGCGAGGCGCTGCGCTCGCTGGCCGAGGGAGGCGACACCTCGACGCTGGACTTTCGCAAGCTTGATACGCAGCAGCTGGTTCAGCTGCTGCAGCGGCACGGAGCCAGCGCCTGGGGCGTGGCCAAGAGCTTGTTCGGCGCAGCCACGGTGCTCGTGGTGGGACTGGTGGTGTTCGTTGCGGCGTTCTACACGCTACTGCTGCATGGGCCGCGCCTGCACGAATGGCTGCTGATTCACAGTCCGCTTTCGCGACCCAACTTCCATCGCTTTTCGAGCGCCTTCGAGGAGGTGGGGCGCGGGCTGCTGCTCGGCGTCGGGCTCACGGCATTGCTGCAAGGCCTCGTGGCGACGGTCGGCTACGTGGTGTGCGGCGTGCCGCAACCGCTGGTGCTCGGCCTAGTGACCGTGTTTGCGTCACTCATTCCTTCGGTCGGGTCGGGGCTAGTTTGGGCGCCGGTCACGGTCGGTCTGTTCGTGGCTGGTCGCACCGGTACTGCCGTCCTGCTACTGGTCGTCGGCTGCGTCGTTTCGGTGGTCGACAACCTGGCGCGGCCGCTGCTCGCCAAGCTCGGCCAGCTGCGAATGCATGGGCTGCTCCTGTTCATGGCCATGCTGGGCGGTATCGCCGTGTTCGGCGCGGGTGGCCTGCTGCTCGGGCCACTGGTCGTGCGCCTGGCCGTCGAGGGCCTGGTCATGCTGCGCGAAGCCAGCCCCACCACCTTCCCGAGGGCGTAGCCGCTCCGCCTCAATGCTGGTGCGAAGCGGGTAGGGGGG
>DATDEV010000447.1:0-4680 GCA_036522995.1 Polyangiaceae bacterium | reverse complement strand
CATGCTCGGCGTCTGCGTCCACATGCCGTGGAAGAGCACTGACTCGTCGCTCTGCGCCGCCGCTTCGTCGAGCAACAGCAGCCAGCCAGTCGGTTTGTCGGCGGCCCCTAGCGGCAGCGCTCGGATCTTGAGCGCCCGCTTGGCTCCATCCGTGGGATGCGGGATCATGGCTTGGATGGCCAAACCATCGGCGAGCGCTTGCGCCAGCACACGTTTTGGCGAGCTCTTGCACAGCACTTTGGTCGCGGAAGCGCCCAGCGGGATCGGAAAGCCGAGCAGAGCGGTCGCCTCCTTCGTGCTCAAGGCGATGCCCAGCTCCGCGTCCAACACCAGCGCGGCCCCGACCGCTGCCGAGAGCGCCTCGGCCAGCACCGGTGAAGCCGCGCCGACAGGCGAAGTGAGCAGCACGAAACGAGTGTAACATGTTGCACTCGTTTCAAGTGTTTCACGGGCCCGAAGCCGCGGTCCCGGCGGTCATGGGGACCCAGAGCAGCGGGCGCTCGAGCTCGTGAAGCACACGCTCGGTCACGCTGCCGAGCAGCACGTCCGAGAAACCGTCGTGGCCGTGAGTCGCCATGATCACTAGGCTGACGTCGAGCTCTTGCGCCATGGCCGGGATTACAGCGTCGAGCGAACCGGCGCTGGCGCGCCACGTGACCCGCGAGCCTGGGGGAGTCTCGACTCGTGGCAAGGGCAGACCGTCATCGACGTGCAGCAGCACGATCTCGGGCTCGCGCACGTTCGAGCCGCGCGCTAGCAGGTGCGCTACGTCCAGCGCTCGCCGAGCCTCGGCCGCGCTGCCCGCGGGAACCAGAATTCGTCTCAAGTCGACGCGCCCGCTCGCGGGCTGCACGAAGCCTGCCCCTCCGATGGGCAGCAGTAGCGTCGGAGCTCCCACGTTGCGTGCGACGCTTTCGGCGACGCTACCCAAGAGCAAGCGCGCGACGCCGGAGCGAGCATGGGTGGCCGAAACCACCAGGTCTGGCCGAAGCTCGCGGAAGGCGTCGAGCAGCGTATCGACCGTGTCGTCGCAGCACTCGTGGATCACGCGATCGTGCGCCACGCTATCTGCCGGGAAGCCCCAGCGCTGGAGCAGCGGGCCCGCGCTGGGCAGCTCTGGCCGCTGCTCAGGACCAGCGCAGGCATGGATGCTCACCAGTCTGGCGCTGTGGCGCACGGCCAGCGCGGTGGCGTGGGCCAGCGCTGTTTCATCCTCGGGGAAGGCGGCGGTGTGAACGATGAGCATGCTTAAACCTTACGCGATGAGCGCCCGAGCTCTTCCGTTGGGGTCAGTAGGACGAGCGGCGGCTTCTTGCTTGCGGTTGTCGTGCCAACCGCTGCCGGACGAGCGGAGCCGCCTCGGATGAGTTTTTGCGCCGCCAGGACCAGAAGGGTGCCCACTGCGGAAACCGCCAGCCCGAATAGCGCGCTCGGCGTGCGTCCGAGCAACTGCGGCACCTCCTGAGCGAGGATGAAGAATGCCATGGCGACGACGAACCAGCCAAAGCCTTGGCGCAACGCTTGCGGCTCCACGCGCGCAGAAAGCGCGCTCCCGACGAAGCTGCCGGCCAGGGCCACGCCCGTGATCGGGAGCGCCAGGGCCCAATCGAGCGGCGTGTGCCCCAAAAAGCCCGCGAAGCCGGCGAAGGACTTCATCGCGATCACGAGCAAGGAGGTGCCAATCGCCAGGTTGATCGGCATGCCTCCGAGCAAGACCAGCGCCGGCACGACGAGAAAGCCGCCGCCGGCACCGACCAGACCGGTGACGGCACCGACGACCAGACCCTCGGCGAGCACCTTGAGAACAGGCAGCTCCCCGCTGCGGCCCTCGGCCGCGCGCATGGCAGGGGTCCGACTCGCCGGTGCTCGCAGCATCGCGATCGCCGTCGCGAACATCATCACGCCGAACCCGATCAGCAGCGGTGTCGCCGGAATGTAGTGCGCCACACGACCGGCCAAGTAAGCGCCTGCCATGCCGGCCAGGCCAAAGATCAGGCCGGTGCGCCACTTGACGCGACCGCGGCGTGCGTGAGAGGCGAGCGCCGCGACGCTGGTCGTGCCGACGACGAGCAGCGATGTCGCGATCGCCTCGTGCGCCTTCATCCCGAGGACGTAGCGGAGGATCGGGACCATGAGGATCGAGCCGCCACCGCCGAGCAAGCCGAGCGATACTCCGACGAGGAGAGCAAGGAGCAGGGCGACGGTCAGCATGCACCGGCTGATTGCGACTATCGTGCCAGGGTCAGCAGTGGGCCAGATCGTGCCTTCGAGCGCGTTTTCGGCTGGGTCGCGGCCTTCGCTGAAACGTTTCATGAAACACCTGAAACGCCGAGTTGTTTCAGGTAGGCAGGCGCGGGCAGCAATGGCCGTCGTTCGCGACGGCACGGTTGGTGCTACGGACAGCGGCAGGAGTGTCCATACACGTGACGCAAAACTTCACGCCTTTCAGCTCGCTCGCGGGCGGAGTCCTGATCGGGCTCGCCGCCTCGCTCCTCCTAGTTGCCTCCGGCCGCATTGCAGGGATCAGCGGCATCGTCGGGGGCTTGCTCGCTCCCCGGGCTGGTGATCGCGCTTGGCGCCTGCTGTTTCTGAGCGGCCTGATCGGGGCCGGGCTCGTCATGGCAGCGCTCACGCCGAGCGCCATGACCGCGTCGCCGCGCACGCTCGGTTGGGTCGCGGCCGCGGGCATCCTGGTTGGAGTTGGCACACGCCTGGGCAACGGTTGCACGAGCGGCCATGGTGTGTGTGGTATCAGCCGGCTCGCGCCCCGCTCTCTCTTCGCCACGGCGACCTTCATGGCAACCGGCGTCCTGACCGCCACGCTGCTGCGCTGGCTAGGAGCAGGCTCGTGACGGCCCGAGCGTGGGACGGGGTTGCTGCCGTCGGCTCCGGCATCCTGTTCGGGGTCGGGTTGGTGCTGAGCGGCATGACTCGGCCCGAGAAGGTGGTCGGATTTCTCGATGTCGGCGGAGCGTGGGATCCGAGCCTGGCCTTCGTGATGGCGGGCGCCATCGCCGTCCACGTGCTCGCGTACCGCTGGACGCGCGCTCGAAAAGCTCCGCTATTCACCGCCAAGTTCGGTATCCCTAGCCGTCGCGACATCGACGTCAAGCTGCTACTCGGCGCCGGTGTGTTCGGCGTTGGCTGGGGCATGGGCGGCTATTGCCCCGGTCCGGGCATCGTCTCCCTCGCCTCGGGTGCCGCGGGGCCACTCGTATTCGTCGCCGCGATGCTGCTCGGGATGTTGGTCACCGCAAAGCTCGAGCAGCTCTCAGCGGCGAGCTCGGACCGAAACGGACAACAACGCGCAAAGGTAGTCTAGCCATGTTATTTCGTCAGCTCTTCGATCAAGACACGTCAACCTACACTTACCTGCTCGCTGATGAGGCGAGCCGAGAAGCGGTCATCGTCGACCCCGTGCTCGAGCAGCTGGATCGTGACGCCACGCTGATCGACGAGCTCGGACTCAAGCTCGTGGCCGCGCTGGATACCCATGTGCACGCCGACCATGTGACCGCTCTGGGGGCGCTGAAACGCCGTTTCGGAGCCCAAACCATCATGTCGGAGCGCGGGGGCGCCGTGTGCGCCGACCGGTTGGTGAAGCAGGGAGACCGGGTGCGCTTCGGACGGCACGAGCTCGAGGTGCGGGAAACTCCGGGTCACACCAATGGCTGTCTGACGTACGTCTGTCACGACGCAAGCATGGCTTTTACGGGCGACGCCATCTTGATCCGCGGCTCCGGGCGCACCGACTTCCAGCAGGGCAGCTCGCGCTCGCTCTATGGCTCCGTTCGCGAGCAGATCTTCAGCCTTCCCGACGACACGCTGCTCTACCCGGGGCATGACTACAAAGGTCGCACCGTCACGACGGTGGGCGAAGAGAAGCGACTCAACCCACGGCTCGGCCTGCAGAAGTCGGTCGAGGACTTCGAACGCACCATGAGCGAGCTGAGGTTACCGCATCCGCGCAAGATGGACGTAGCGGTTCCGGCCAATTTGGGCTGTGGGGTCGATCGATACGAGCCACCCGCGCTGCCGTCTCTGGACACCAGTTGGGCGCCGATCGTCTCGACCGCCGCAGGCGTGCCCGAGCTGACGGCTGACTGGCTCATCGAGCATGCTTCGGAGGTGGTCGTGCTCGACGTTCGAGAGCCGGACGAATTCCGCGGAGAGCTAGGCCATATTGCCGGTTCGGAGCTGGCGCCGCTGCAAACACTGGACGCTCGCGCCGCTGCGCTGTCAAAGCAGCGCCCAGTGGTGGCCGTGTGCCGCTCCGGCGGACGCAGCGGCAAGGCGGCCCTCACGTTGCAACGCCTCGGCTTCGGCCGCGTGGCCTCGCTCGCGGGCGGCATGCTGGACTGGAACGCGCGAGGCCTCCCAGTCGAGCTGGGCGGCTCGAAGGCGACGGTCGTCGGCCGGCAGGGCTGATCTGGTCGGCAAGCTGTTGAACGCGCTCTTGCTCGACCCAGTCAATAGGACTTGGCCGTGCTCGATGCGGCTTCAGCCACCACAGTCGATACCATAGCCCGCACCGTCGTAGACGATGACTGTTGCGTAGCCGATCTCGAATGGAAAGCCACAAGCATCGGTGAAGGCCCAGCCGCTGATTGTGAAATCTTGGGCGGTGTCGGGGATGGTATCCACGTAGAAGCGGAATTTGTTGGACGACGGGTCGTAGCT
>DATDEV010000446.1:0-3930 GCA_036522995.1 Polyangiaceae bacterium | reverse complement strand
CACAGTCTGCGGGGTTGGGGCCCCGCAGACCCCGAGACAGCGGCCCCGCAGACCCCGAGGTAGCGAAAGACGTGTTGACGAGCCGGACTGCCGTCCTTATGGTGTTGGGCCCGTTTTGACGGGTCTCGAAAGGCAGCGAGGTTCCCATGCGGGACAAAGAACAGCAGATGAGCAAGGCCCAGCTGAAGAAATTCAAGGACATGCTGGAGGCCAAGCGTCAGGAAATCATCAAGCGCGCCCAGCAAACGCTGGACGAGGATATGACCCTCGACGCCAACGACCTGCCGGACGAGATGGATCTCGCGTCGAGCGAGTATCTGCAATCCTTCACGTTTCGCCTGCGCGGTCGCGAAAAGGCGTTTCTGGACAAGATCCAGAAAGCACTCGAAAAAATCGAAAACGGCACATTCGGGACCTGCGACGACTGTGGCGAGAAGATCTCGATCAAGCGCCTCGAGGCGCGCCCCGAAACCACGCTCTGCATCCGCTGCAAAGAGGACCAAGAGCGGGTCGAAAAAGACTTCACGTAATTTTCTGCGCGTGCCCGTAAACGTGCTCGTGCCCGACGGTCGGTAAGGAATCGTCGGGCACGTTTACTTGGTAGGCCCAGGTTCGTGGCGCGGGCGGGGCCCGCGCGCGCCGCGCCCAGCTGGGCGCGCACAGGTCGCGTCCCCGTTGCGCGCTAGCGGCGGCGGCCGGCGGTTTTGGCTTTGGGCGACGGCGAGCGTTTTTCGCTGGTGGACGAGTCGGCTCGGGCGCGTGGCTTGGCCAGGCCGGCGTGCTGCTCCAGGCTGCTGCGAAGGAAGCGGCCGGTGTGGCTGGCGGGGTTCTGCGCCACTTCTTCTGGCGTGCCCTCGGCGATGATGTAGCCGCCTTGCTCGCCGCCCTCCGGGCCCATGTCGACCACCCAATCGGCGCAAGCGATGAGATCGGTGTTGTGCTCGATCAGTAGCACCGTGTTGCCCGCGTCGCGCAGCCCGAGCAGCGCGTGCGTGAGCAGCTCGATGTCCGAGAAGTGTAAGCCCGTGGTCGGTTCGTCCAGCACGTAGAGCGTACTGCCAGTGGCCTTGCGGCTAAGCTCGGTGGCAAGCTTCACGCGCTGAGCCTCGCCGCCCGAGAGCGTGGTGGCGGGCTGGCCAAGCTGAATGTAGCCCAGGCCCACCTGGCGTAGTGCCACCAGCTTTTGTGCGATCCGGGGGATGGACTCGAGCAGCTCCGACGCTTCGTCGACCGTGAGATCGAGCGCGTCGGCGATGCTCAGCCCCCGGAAGCGCACCTCGAGCGTTTCGCGGTTGTAGCGCTTGCCGCTGCAAGCATCGCAAGTCACGTACACGTCCGGGAGGAAATGCATCTCGACGCGCAAGACGCCGTCGCCCTGACAGGCTTCGCAGCGGCCACCCTTGACGTTGAAGGAGAAGCGCCCCGGCTTGTAGCCGCGCGCGCGCGCGTCCGGTAGACCGGCGTAGAGCTCGCGCAGGTGCGTGAAAATGCCGGTGTAAGTGGCAGGGTTGGATCGCGGGGTGCGGCCGATCGGCGCCTGATCGATGCTGATCACCTTGTCGATGTGCTCGAGCCCCTCGATGCGATCACACGAGCCGACCAGGCCGGTTGCGCCGTAAAGCTGCGCTCGGACTGCGCTCAGCAGCGTGTCGACCACCAGGCTGCTCTTGCCCGAGCCGCTGACACCGGTGACCGCGACGATCACGCCCAGCGGCACGTTCAGCGTGACGTTCTTCAGGTTGTGCGCCCTGGCGCCGACCACGCTCAGCGTCGAGCCGCTCGGGCGTTTGCGCGTGGTCGGGATGGGTAGCCGCTTCTCGCCGGACAGGTAGGGCCCCGTCACGGAGCAGGGATCGCGCATCAGCTGCTCGGGCGTGCCCTGCGCGACGATGCGCCCGCCCAGCGCGCCTGCGCCAGGCCCCATGTCGAGCACGTGATCGGCAGCGAGAATGGCGTCGCGGTCGTGCTCGACGACCAGCACGCTATTGCCTTTGACGACGAGCCTGCGCAGCGCCTCGAGCAAACGCTCGTTGTCCCGCGCGTGCAGCCCGATGCTCGGTTCGTCCAGCACGTACAGCACGCCTACCAGCGAGGCGCCGATTTGCGTGGCGAGGCGAATTCGCTGCCCCTCGCCGCCCGACAGGGTGTGGGTGGCCCGATCGAGCGCCAGGTAGTCCAGACCTACGTCGATCAAGAAGCCAAGCCGCTCGGTTACGGCCTTCACCAGCGGTATCGCGATGGCCGCGTCTCGCTGCGATAGGTCGCCGGTCTTGGAGAAAGCCAGCAGAAACTCACGCAGCGCGCGCAGCGGCATCTGGCACAGCTCCGCGATGGTTTTGTTGCTCAGACTCACCGCGAGCGCCTCGGGGCGCAGGCGCACGCCGCCGCAGGCCTCGCAGATTTGCGTAACGATGAAGCGACCGAGATCTTCGGGCCGGATTGCGCCTTCCTCGGCGTCCTGCTCCTGGTCTTCGCCTTCGGTGATCGCGCCCGACTCGAGCATGCGGGTCAGCCGGGGCACGATGCCCTCGTAGCTTCTCACGCCGCCTCGGCCGCGCTTGGGCTTGAGCGCACCGCCGTGCAGGACGGCGTGCTGTGCCGCCGGCGGCAGATCGGCCCACGCCAGGTCGGGGTCCACCCCGAGCAGCTCGACCACCTTCGCCACTTCGGCTGCCGTCGCCACCGAGCCGCGCCGGCCGAAGGCGGCCACCGCGCCCTCGCGCAGCGAGCGCGAGGAATCCGGCACGACGCGCCCCTCGTCGATGGCCGAGCGCACGCCGAGGCCGTCGCAGGTAGGGCACGCCCCGTGCGGGCTATTGAAGGAGAACAGTCGCGGCTCGAGCGGCGGCAGGGTGATGCCGTACTCCCAGCTCACCAGCCGCTCGCTGCGGACCAGCAGCTCGCCGCCATCGGTGGGATCGATGAGCAGCGTGCCGTCGCCGAGCTTGAGCGCCAGCTCCACCGAGTCGGTGACGCGCCCCTTGACGCCGTCCTTGACCACGATGCGATCGACCACGACGTCCAGGTCGTGGGGTTGCTGCGGGTCGAGCGCGAGCTCGTCGGCCAGATCGGTGTTTTGCCCGTCGACGCGGGCGCGCACGAAACCGTCACGGCGCAGGCGCTCGAGCTCCGCCCCGAGATCGCTCCTGCGGCCGCGAGCGATGGGCGACAGCAGGGAGAGCCGCGAGCCCTCGGCGCGCCCCAGGATTTCGTCGACGATTTCCTGAACCGTGTAGGCGCGCAGCACCTTGCCCGACTTGGGGCAGTGCGGCACCCCGATGCGGGCATAGAGCAGCCGCAGGTAGTCGGCGATTTCGGTGACGGTGCCCACGGTCGAGCGTGGGCTCTTGCCCAGCCCCTTCTGCTCGATGGCGATGGCCGGGCTGAGGCCCTCGATGCTCTCGACACGTGGCTTGGGCAGCTGATCCAGAAATTGTCGCGCGTAGGCGGACAGCGACTCGACGTAGCGGCGCTGGCCCTCGGCGTAGATCGTGTCGAAAGCCAGGGAGGACTTGCCCGACCCGCTGGGACCCGTGATGACCACCAGCTGATTGCGCGGCAGGTCGCAGCTCACGCTCTTGAGGTTGTGCTGGGTGGCTCCTCGGACGACCAGACGTTCCATTGCCAGAACCGCTAGATGTAACACACGCCCCAGGGCCGGGTCCGGTATGGAAATGCGCTGTCTCGTGGGCGCTTGGGGCTCTGTCTCGTGGGCGCTTGGGCGCCGCCCCCAAGCGCGTGTGTCGTGGGCGCTTGGGGCGCCGCCCCCCAAGCGCGTCTGTTGGCGGGCGTTGGGCGTTGGCCTCGCGCCAAAGTGTTTTGTGGGTGCTTTTGGCTTTCCGGGGTGCTTGGCGACGTGAGTTGCCCCTCGGGGAGGGTTCGACTAGCCTCCCGCCGCCGTGGAGCTTGCCTTTGACCCCGTCCTCGTCG
>DATDEV010000445.1:0-10390 GCA_036522995.1 Polyangiaceae bacterium | reverse complement strand
CCCGACGCATCCCCACCGGCCGCGGCGACGCTGCACTTGGCGTCCTTCTTGTTCACGTCGCCGTCATCGTTGGTGTCGATGTCCACGTCGGCATCGGCGTCCACATCCACGTCGATGTCGACGTCCACGCTGATCGACAGCTCCGCCGCCAGCTCGGCGGCGCAGTCCTTGAGGCTCGTGACGTTCAGAAACTGACCGTCGCAGAAGATGGCGCCGCCCTCGTCCTGGCAGTCGGTGCGGCAGGTCTCGACCGTAGTCGTTTGACAGCCCTCGAACTTTTCCGTCTGACAGTCGATCTGGCAGGTGCTGCTGGCCTTGGCCGTGCAGCTGTCCTGGCACACGGGCGTGCACTTGGTCTCGCACACTTCCTCGGTGTCGTCGTCGCGACAGTGATCATCGCAGCGCACGTTGCAGTTCTGCTGACAGCACGACATACAGCGCCCGTTGTTGTCGCTACCTTCGCATTTCGCGCTACAATCGTGGGCGCAATCGGAGCGACAAAGCCCGCGCGAGCTCGGCTTGTCCACCTGCGCACACTCCTCGACGCACACCGGCGTGCAGGTCTCGTTGCATTCGGTTTCGGCGCTCGCGCTGCAGCTCGACTCGCACTCGGTCTGCAGCGTTGCCACGCAGGACGTCTCGACCGACGTGACTTCGCACTTTGTCTCGCAGTCCTGCTCGCGCACGAACTCGCAGCTGGCCTCGCCGCTCAGGAAGACGCCGCCGCAGCTTTCGAGTCTGGCTTGCGCCATGGCAGGAATGAGCAGCGTGGCAAACAGGACACTCGAAGCTAGATACAAAGGTTTGGTCATCATCCGGGCTCCCTTCGGCTCGTCGTCGAGCTAGGGACACGCAGCATTGCAACCGTCATTCCAACCGTCGGCGACACCCACGAACGCCGAGGTTTTTAGCGCTTCACGGCGACGAGCCCGCACCGAGAACACGAGGCGTCCTGCCTCGTGCGAGACAACTCCGGCAGCTCAGAGCTTGGCCAAAAATTCGGCGATCTCGCCCAGCGGTAGGCTTTGACTCGCGACGCCTGCGCGCACGGCCGCTCCGGGCATGCCGTAAACGACGGCCGACTCTTCGCTCTCGGCGATCACCATGCCACCCGCTTCCAGGATGCAGCGCGCGCCGTCCACGCCGTCGTCGCCCATGCCGGTCAGGATCACTCCCACCGCGCGCTTACCCATGTGCTGAGCCACGCTGCGCAGCAAGCGATCCGCCGAAGGCACGTAGCGGTCGCGCTCGTTCGGCGGCATCACCTTGAGCTTCATAGTGCCGCGCGCCGACACCTCCAGCTCCATGCAGTGGCGGCCGGGACACACGAAGCCGACGCCCTCACTGACCGGATCTTGGTCCTGCGCCTCGCTCACGCGCAGCGCGCCGCGCCGCGACAGGCGCTCGGCGAAGGTGCGCGTGAACTTGTCGGGCATGTGCTGTGCGATCAAGATCGCGCTCTTGTAGCCAGCCGGAAAGTGCGTGAAGATCTCCATCAGCGCGCTGGGGCCGCCGGTGGACGACGCCACCGCGATCACGTTCTTGGGCGCGAGCAGCACCTTGGGGCGAGGCTGGTCCAGCAGCGCAAGCGTGGGATCGGGGCCGCGACGCGCCGCCGGTGGGCTCAGTCGCACGCTGCGCGCCAGCAGCACCTTGCTCACCAACTGGTCGCGAATGCCGCCCATGTCCGGGTCGGAGAAGCGCTCGGGCTTGGCCACGAAATCGAGGGCGCCGAGCTCCAGCGCCTTGAACACGTTCTCCTTCTGGCTGTAGCTCGAGACGACGACCACCGGCGTGGGCATCTTGGTCATCAGGATGCGCAGGAAGGTGAAGCCGTCCATGCGCGGCATCTCCAGATCCAGAGTGATGCAGTCGGGCTTCAGGCTCGAGACCAGCCGCAGCGCCTCTTCACCATCGGCCGCCTTGCCGACGACCTCGATCTCGGTGCTCTGCGCCAAGATCTCGCCGATGCTCCGACGATTGAAAACCGAGTCGTCCACGACCAGCACCCGCAGCGGTAGCGCGGCCATCAGTAGCCTCCGCCCGCGCCGAGCGGCTTTCTGTAGACCAGGTCGTCGCGCAAATGAACCAGCTCGAAGGCGGTGCTCAAATTCAAGAGTGACTCCGAGTGACCGAGCATCAAGTAACCCCCGGGGGTGAGCCGTTGGTACAGGTGATCGATGACGCGCTTTCGTGATCGAACGTCGAAATAGATCAGGACATTACGGCAGAAGATCGCGTCGACACGCCCCACCAAGTTACCGCGCCCCGCATCAAATAGGTTCATCTGCCCGAATTGACACAGCTTTTTGACCGATTCCTCGACATGAAACCCGTCGCCCAGCTCCTGAAAATAGCGTGCCTTGTCGCGGGCCGACGTCGCGCGAAGTGACCCGGCCTGGTAGACGGCCCGCCGCGCGTGGGCCACGCACTGCTTCGATAGATCGGAGCCGATCACGCGCACGTCCCAGCCGTTGAAGCGCTCCGACTCCAAAATCAGCGCCGCCAGCGTGTAGGCTTCTTCACCGGTGGAGCAACCGGCGCTCCACACCAGCAGCCGCTTGCTGCGCTGGTTTGCCTGCTCGAGCCGCGGCAAGAGCTCACTCTGAAAAGCGCGCAGCTGGTACTCCTGTCGAAAGAAGTAAGTCTCCTTCGTCGTCAGGCGTTCGACTGCTTCTTCCATCTCTTGCTGGTTGCGCGCGTCGAAGCGCAAGTACTTGTAGTAGGCCTGGTAGCTGGGCAGCCCCAGCGCTTCCAGGCGTTCGCCCAGCCGTCTATCGAATAGCATCATGGCTGATTCGTCGTAGACCAGGCCGGCGTGCTCGTAGATCACGTCGCGCAGCAGACGGAAGTCTTCCACTGACAAACGGCGAAAGGGCCCCGACGGCTGACGCACGCTCAGCTCTCTCCTTGTGGCCGGCGCGGTGGGCGACTTCGCCGCTGCCCGCTGCTTTCGAGCGCACGGGTGAGCGCCTCCTTGACCATCGGATCGTGCTCGACCGAAAGCCGCGTGCGCAGCAGAGCTACCGAGGCGTCGCTCGGAGCTCGCCCGAGCAGATCGGCCGCGAGCCGCCGCACGTCCCACGCCGGCTGATCGAGGCAGGCGCCCAGGTGCACGACCACGCGCGGGTCGGGCTCGGCTGCGATGGCCAGCATGGTGGCCTTCACGACCTCGGCTTCGGGGTGGTGTAGCCCGTCGAATAGCAGCGAAAGGCGGCGCAAATCGCCGTGGCGCGCCAGCGCCTCCACCGCCGTCACCGCCACGCGCGCGTCGCTGGAGCGCACCAGTGGTCCGAGCACCGCCAGGCCGCGCGGGTCCGAGGATTCGCCGAGCGCGCGCAGTGCCGCCAGCAGCAGCGAGCCGTCGTGCGGCTCTGCCACCACCTCCAGCAGCGCCGGCACGCCGACCGCGCCCTGCTCGCGATCCTTGAGTCGCCCGAGCGTGCGCACCGCTTCGACGCGCACCGCCTGCTCCTCGTCGGCCAGCGCGAAGCGTACTGCGTCCAGTGCTTCGGCCGGGCCAAGCTCGGCGAGCGCCACCAGCGCCGCCCTGCGCTCGGCGTGCGAGGTACTGATCAAAATTCGCATCAAGAAGCCGGTCAGCTCGGCCCCGTCGAACGCGCTCAGGCGCGCGCGTGGCGCGAGCGCCGCGATCACCAGCGCCGCGGCGTGCGCGAACGCACCGCTAGCTGCGCTGAGCTGCACGAACGTGAGCGCGCGCTCGGGGTGACGCTGGCTGATGGCGGCGAGCGCGGGCTCGATCAACGCCACCAATAGCGGATCGCCGAGCAGCTGCACGAGCCCGGTCAGACAATCGGCGTCGCCCACGCGCGTCAGCGCTCCGAGCGCGGCGCGCTGCACGTCGGGTGAGCGCGAGCTCAGACCGCGCGTGAGCGCCTGGCGCTCATCGAGGCCTACCGCCTCCAGCGGCAAGCGACCGATCAGATCGAGGCAAGCGGCGGCCACCTCCTCTTCGGGCGCTTGCGCACCGGTGAGCAAGGCGCTGCGCGCGGCGCCGCCCAGCTGAAAGAGCGCCTGGTCGGCTTCGGTGTAGCAGCGCGGATCGGCCAGCCGTGCCACCGCAGCGCGTGCGCCGCTGGCTAAGCCCAGCGCGCCGATCACGAGCAGCGCCGCGCGCGCGCATTCGACGTCGCCGTCACGCTGCTTGAGCCAGGCGAACAGCGCGGCCTCGGCTGGCTCACCTGCGGCGCCGAACACCGAGGCGGCTGCGCGGCGGGCACCTTCCGACGCCTGCACGTAGTCGGCCAGCGCGCACACGCCGGTCGGGTCGGCTTCGACCAGCAGCGCTCGCAGCAGCGGCTCGGCCGCCCGCGGCTCACCGGATTGAGCCGCGAGCGCCAGCGCCGCACGGCCGAGCAGCGCATCGGCGAGCCAGGGCTCGACCGTCGCAAACGGCAAGCCCGCGCCGATGGCGGCCAGCGCTTCGAGCGCGGCCAGGGTCTCCAGCGGCTGCGCGGAGTCCAGGCGCCCGACGAGCAACTGGCGCGCCTCGTCGACGCGGCTGATGCCGATCGCCCCGACGGCTTCGAGCGCCGCCACTCGCACGTTGGCATCGGCGTCGGCCACGAGCGGCCCGAGCGCGTCGAGGGCGCCAGCCTCGCCCGAGCGGCCCAGCGCCTCTATCGACAGCTTTTTGCCGTCGGCATCCAGGCTCGGCAGGCGCCGCGCCAGCACTTCGACGGCGAAAGAACCGAAGCCACCGAGCGCCTCGACCGCTGCGTTGCGCAGGCCGACGTTGTCACCGGGATTGAAGACGTCCACCAGCGCCGTGAGCAGCTCGGGCTCCGGACCGAGCTGGGCGGTCAGGCCAATCGCTTCCTTGCGCACCCGCCAATCGTCGTCGCCCAAGGCCGCGAGCAGCAGCGGCACGCGCTGCCCCGAAGACAGCTCCGCGATGCGGGTCACGGCGCGTCGCCGCTCTTCGGGATCGACGGCCGCGAGCGAGAGCGTCACCTCACGCTCGGGGCTCATCGTCGCGCCTCGTTCGCTCCGAGCAGCTGCGCGGTCGAAATGGCGCTGGTGAGCACGTCGAACTCGCCCACGTCGAGCACGAAGGTCAGCCCCTCGGGGCGACTGACGACGCCGGCGATGCCACGCAGCTCGTCGCCGCTGCCCAGCGCCGGCGCCGGCTTCAGATCGGCGTTGGCAGTGCCGAACACCTCGGTGACGCGGTCGACGCACAGCGCCACGCCGCGGCCGGTGACGTCGATCAAGATCCACTTGGCGCGTTTCGGGTCGGCCAGGCTGGGCAGCCCGAAGCGCACCCGCAGCTCGACGACGGGCACGATTTCGCCGCGGTGATCGGCCACCCCAGCGATGGTCGGCGGCGCGTGCGGCAGCTCGGTGATCGGTAGCGGATTGACGATCTCGCGGACGTGATCGATGGGCACCGCGTAAGCGACGTCGCCGACGACGAAGCCGACGAGGCTCTTCTGTGGGTCTGAACGCTCGGGACGATAGCTCATGGCCGAAAATCAGCTGGGCAGAATGGTGCGCAAGTCGAGTAGCACGACGAAGCTGCCAGGCGGCCTAGCCACGCCCACCACGTGCTCGGAGGCGTCGCTGCCCAGGGTGCTGGCCGCCGATTCGATCTCGCTCGGCTGCAGGCGCACCACCTGGCGCACCTCGTCGACCAGCAGCCCCAGCGTCTCGCCGCTGGCCGAGGTGGTGAGCAAGATGCGCGAGCGCTTGCCGTTGGGCAGCTCGCGCAGACGCAGCTTGCGGCGCAGGCACAGCACCGTGACCAGCAGGCCGCGCACGCTGCACACGCCGAGCACTTCCTTCTCGGAGCGCGGCACGGGGGTGATGGGCGGCGGGCTCAGAATCTCCTTGATCGCCGTGAGCTCGATGCCGAACAGCTCGGCGCCCACCACGAAGATCAAGAACTCGCGCAGCGGGGCGGTTTCGGTGCCGCGCCGGGAGAGTCGGGCGGCGGGGGCGCGGGTCAGGTCAGCCATGCAGGACGCTCAGCCGCTCGCGCGGCGCCTCCACACCGGACAGTACTTCTTCGATCACGGCGCCCGAGTCCAGCACCAGGCCGACGCGCTGGTCGCCCAGCTCGGTGGCACCAGCGAAGCCACGCACCCGCGACAGCGAGGGGCCGAGCGGTTTGATCACGATGTCCTCCTGTCCGTACAGGTGGTCGACCACCAGCCCCAGCCGGCGGTTGCCGAGCGCGGCCACCACCACGAAGCGACGCCGCCGATCCTCGAGCGGCACCGGCAAGCCCAAAAGCTTGCCCAGGTCACAGATCGGCAGCGAGCTGCCGCGCACGGTGATCACCTCACGGCTCTCGACCTTGCGCACGCTGCGCGGATCGAACGACAAAGCCTCGGACACGGTCGATAGCGGAATCGCAAACACCTGATCGTGCGCGCGCACCAGCAGCGCGCTCACGATCGCCAGCGTGATCGGCAGCGTGATCGCCATCTTGGTGCCGATGCCGGTATCGCTGTGAACGTCGATCACCCCACCAAGCTTGTTGATGTTGGTCTTGACGATGTCCATGCCCACGCCGCGCCCGGACAGGTCGTCGACCTGCTCGCGCGTGGACAGCCCGGGCACGAAGATCAGGGCCAGAACCTCGTCGCGCACCAGCTCGCTGGCCTCGTGCCGCCCGATCTTGCCGGACTGGACCGCCTTCTCGACCAGCGCCACCTCGTCGATGCCACGACCGTCGTCCTCGACTTCGAGCATGACGTGGTTGCCCTTTTGAAACGCGTTCAGGGCAATCGTACCGGCCAGCGGCTTCCCCACCTCGGCGCGGCGCTCCGCCGACTCGATGCCGTGGTCGATGGCGTTTCTGATCATGTGCATCAGCGGATCGCTGAGCTCTTCCACGATCAGCTTGTCGATCTCGGTCTCGGCGCCGGTGATCACCAGGCGAATTTCCTTGCCCAGGTCGCGGCTGATCTGGCGCACGACGCGCGCCAGGCGATCGAACACTTGCCCCAGCGGCACCATGCGCACTTCCAGGATGCCGTCCTGCATCTCACCCAGACGGCGATCGAAGTTGCGGTGCAACCGCATCAGCTCGGTGGCGAGCTGGCGTGAGCCTTCGCCACGCAGCCGCTCGGCGATGCGTGACAGCGAGCTGCGCACGATCGACAGCTCACCGACGATGTTCATCAGGTGGTCGAGCTTGCGGATGTCGACGCGCACCGTCTGCGTCAGCGAACGCAAGGAAGGCCCCGCTTCCAGCGCGTTCGCGTCGGCCAGACGGTCGAAGCCATCCACCGCGCGCGGCGAAGAGCCACCGAGCACGCTGCCTCGCTGCGGCGATGCGCTCGGCGCCACCGAACGGCGGCGGCGCGGACTCTCCTCGATCACCACGTTGTCGGCGCCGAGCGAGCCGATCAGCGTCGCCAGGTCGTCGCGCGAGGCCAGCAGCAGGTCGAGCTCGATGGCGTCGGCGCCAGTAGCCTCGCCAGTCGGCAGGTAGGTGATGATCTCACCGTGCTGCTTGGCGCGCTCCTTCATGTCGTCGAGCGCCTTGTCGATGGTCGACAAGTCGAACTGCACCCGCAGCCGATACAGCTTCAGGTTCTGCTCGATGTTGGCGCGTAGCCGGTGCTCCTCGTACTCGGTCAGCACCGCCAACATGCCCGGGTCGAGCTCGTAGTCGCCGACCGGGCTCGCGCCGCGCTCGACGTTGGCGCCCAGCCGATCCAGCCGCCGAAACAAGTCGTCGACGCTGGGCAGGTCGTCGTCGCGACCGTCCTTCTCGATCTGCAGGATGCGGCCGTAGGCGTCCACGGTCGCGAACAGCACGTCCAGCACCTCTGGCCGCAGGTCCAGGCGACCGAGCCGCAGGTCGTCGAGCAAATCTTCGAGTCGATGCGAGAAGGCGCCCAGGCGAATCGCGCCGAACAGACCCGCCAGGCCCTTCAGCGTGTGCACGGCGCGGAAGGCCTCGTTGATGAGCGACGGGTCTTCCTTGCCGGCCTTCTGCGCTGCGTCGAGCGAGAGCAGGTTGCGGCTCAGGGTCTCGATGATCTCCTGTGCTTCGGAGAAGAACTCGTCACGCGCCTTGTCGGTAATGTCAGGCATGCGCCCCCGAGGCAGGCACGCTCCCCAACTGCTCCAGCGCCTGCTCCACGAGCGCCTGCGCCGTGAACGGCTTGACCAGGTAGCCGCTCGCCCCGAGCGTGAGCCCGCGCTCGCGATCGCGCTCGGAGGAGGCGGTGGAGATGATCAGGATCGGCGTGTCGCGATGAGCTTCGCTCTTCTTGATGAACGAGATCACCTCCAGGCCGTTGATGTCGGGCATGTTGATGTCGGTGATGACCAGATCCCACGGGCCACGCGGCAGCAAGCGAAGCGCATCGAAGCCACTGGCAGCCTCGACGACCTCGAGCTCACCCAGCGCAGGTGACGAGGCCAACGCCGTGCGCACGAACGCCCGCGTGCTGGCGGAGTCTTCGACGAGCAGCACTCGGCGCATGGCCGATCAGCATACCATCCCTGCCTCCCCGACCAGCTTTTTGTGGCAAGGTCCGCCCGCATGGCCGCTAACTCGAACCTCGGAGCGAGCTCCTCGGCCGCGATCCTCGGAGCGGGACGCTCCTCGGCCGCGATCCTCGGAGCGGGACGCACCTCGGCCGCGATCATCGGGGCGGGCTCGGCCGGCCTGACCGTGCTCAAGGCCCTGCGCGCGGCCGGGGTGCCCGCCGTCTGTTTCGAGCGGGGGTCGCGGGTGGGCGGCAACTGGGTCTTCGATAACGACAACCAGCAGAGCCGCATCTATCGCTCACTCCGCATCAACACGTCGCGCGATCGCATGCAGTTTGCCGACTTCCCGATGCCGGCCGAGTATCCCGACTACGCCGGCCACGAGCAGGTCGCGCGCTACTTCGAAGCTTATGCCGAGCACTTCCAGCTCGGGCCCGCCATCCGCTTTGGGGCGCTGGTGACGCGGGTCGAGCGCGAGCTGGACGGCTACACCGTCGAGAGTCAGTCTCGTGGCGGTTGGGGCCCCAGCCCCAACCGCGAGCGTTGTGATGGCCCTACCGGCAACGACCCCGAAGACGCGGGGCCGGACGGTGAGGTGGTCCGTGAGCATTTCGGGGCGGTGATTGTGGCGAATGGGCACCATTGGGATCCCGCCTACCCGGACCCCCCACTGCCGGGACGCTTCGATGGGCTGGTAATGCACTCGCACGACTACATCGACCCCGATCTGCCGCACCGTCTGCGAGACAAGCGTGTGGTGGTGGTCGGCATCGGCAACAGTGCGGTCGACATCGCAAGCGAGCTCGCACGAGCGGGCGCCCAGGTGATGCTGTCGGTGCGACGCGGCGCCTGGGTGCTCCCCAAGTACGTGTTCGGTCGTCCGATCGATCAACCGGGAGTCATCCCGGAGGGCCTTCCGGACTCGCTGAAGACCAGCTTGGCGGAGCTGTGGTACCGCCTGCGCATCGGACCACCGGCAGCCTATGGCCTGCCGGCGCCGGACCATCGGCTCGGGCACGCACACCCCACGCTATCCGACGAGCTCTTGCCGCTGCTGCGCGAGGGCAAGATCCTGGCGCGCCCCGCGCTCGGGCGGCTCGAGGGAGACAGCGTGCGCTTCAGCGACGGCCTGCGTGAGCCAGCCGACGCGCTGCTATACTGCACCGGCTACAAGGTGACATTTCCGTTCTTCGACCCGAGCTTCGTCTCGGCGCCGAACAACGAGCTACCGCTCTACCTGCGCTGCTTTCACCTCGAGCACCCGCGGCTGATGTTCGCCGGCCTGTGCCAACCGCTGGGTGCGATCATGCCGCTCGTCGAAGCTCAGGGCCGCCTGTTTGCGGGCTATTTGAGCGGCGAATACCAATTGCCGGAGCGAAGCGAAATGCAGCGGCGCACCGCGGTCGAGCGCGAGCACGTGCGACGACGCTTCGTCTCCACACCCCGACACACGATGCAGGTCGACTTCGATCGCTACCTCGGCGACCTCCAGCGCGAGCTACGCGCCGGCACGCGACGCTACCCGAGCGGGAATCAACAGGGAGGCGGGGAAGCGGGGAGGATCTGATTTCAGTCGAAGAGTTTTCGCAGGACACGCTGCCGTTGGGGGACCAACGAAACCGTTCTCGCGCCGGCACGACCGCTGCCCGGCGCCGCTTCGCGGCTTACCAACGAAGCCCAAGGCCGCCGAACCTCACCACCTCCCCGTAGCGCGGCCCGACAGCCCCTCCCGACGCGCTTCTTAGCGCAGCCCCCGCTAGCCGCGCGCATCACTACGTGGACGTATCCAATAAGCGAGGCGCGCCCCGCTAAAAAACGCGCCATTCTTGGGGTTCTGGGGACCCTTATTGGATACGTGCACGTATCCAATAAGCAGAAGCAGTCGGTGCCGCAGGCCGCTTTTAGAGCAACTGGGCGA
>DATDEV010000444.1:0-4051 GCA_036522995.1 Polyangiaceae bacterium | reverse complement strand
CCAGCCCCAACCACATCGTGGCTGACGGGTTGGAGTGGGTGTTGATTGTTGGACTGGACGCTGACCAGCAGCCGCGATTAGGGCGGAGAACGGCGCGCGAGTCGCCCGTCAGTTCGTGGGCCAGAAGATGATGGCGAGTTTGGTGAGGAAGAAATCGGCGATCAGGATCGCGATCGAGACCACGACGACGGTGCGCGTGGTGCTGTTACCGACGCCCGCCGTACCACCCCGCGTCGTCATCCCGAAGTGACAGCCGACGAGCGCGATGATCGCGCCGAACACAGGCGTCTTCAACATGCCACTGGCAAGGTCGGCGAGCGTCACCACGCTGAGCGCGGAACGCAAGAAGAACGCCGACGGGATGTTGAACTCGATATCGCTGATCATCATCGCGCCGCCGAAGCCGAGCACCAGCGCGAATGCTGCCAGCACCGGCATGACCAGAATCGAGGCCACCAAGCGCGGCCAGACCAGCTTCTTCAGCGGGTCGGCGCCGAGCGCTCGCACGGCGTCGATCTGCTCGGTGACGGCCATCGACCCGACCTCGGCCGCCATACCGGAGCCGATGCGGCCGCCGACGATGACCGCCGTGAGCGTCGGCGCTAGCTCGCGCATGAAACTCAGCGCCACGACGCGGCTCGTGTACTCCATGCCGCCAAACTTGCGCAGACCGAACGCGAACTGCACCGACATCACCATGCCGATGAACACGCTGGTCACCGTGACGATGCCGACCGAAGCCACGCCGAGCGCCTCGATCTGCTTCAGGATCGCGCCGCCCTCGAAGGGCCGTCTGAAACCACCTCGCACCGCGCCGTAGCCCATCTGCGTCAGCATGCCCACACCCTCGAACAGCGCGCCGATTTTGCTCCACTGGCGATCCCAGAACTTGGGCGGCGGCGGCGGCAACAGGCTGCACCTTTCACCCTGGCTGGGCGGCGGCAAGGAATCGCTGGGAGCGCGCGTCGTCATGTCATGACTCGGTGGCGAAGCCCTTCACGAAACCCTCGAAGGCCGCGTCGTCGCCTGCGCCGGGCTCGCTGATGCGCCAAAAGTCGTAGACGCAGCCGTCCTTCTTCAGCACGTACACCAGGAACTTCTTCGTCACGCCGTCCAGCTTGCCGATCAGCTCCGTGCGCAGCGCCGCGCGGCCGTCCAGATTCCGTTCGACCTGGGACTTCAGCTCGCGCTCCGTGAATTGCAGAAACAGGTGCTGGGTGAGCGAAGCCAATGGCACGTCGTCGCCGTCGATGCCGCAGCGGCCGTTGACCGCTACCGTCGCGCCACCCTGGTCGTCGCGAAAGGCGAGCAGCGTGCCGTCAGCCTCGATGCCGTGCCAGGCAGCAGGCACGGGTCCGGTGCGGAAACGCAGGCTGCCATCGTCGTAGCGGCGTCCGTCGTAGCGGGGGCCGCCGCATGCCAGCACGCAAAAGCTCGCTGCAATCACCAATCCAGCCACTCGCATGAGTGGGCGGACGCTAGCACGAAAGGTATAAGGAGGCGCCCCCTCCGATGTTCCCAATCAAGGACGAAAACCCGACGCGAACCTTCCCGTTCGTGAACTACCTGCTGATCGCAGCCAACGTCCTTGGCTACGTTTACGAGACGCTCTTGATACAGCGCAGCGGGGAGGCGGCCATCGTGACCGGCTACGGCTTGGTCGCCACACGCCTGCTGCTGGATCCGCTGGGTGAGGCCTTCACCATCTTCACCAGCATGTTCATGCACGGCGGGCTGATGCACCTGGGTGGCAACCTGCTGTACCTCTACATCTTCGGCGACAACGTGGAGGACTCGCTCGGCCACGGCCGCTACGTCGGCTTCTACCTGCTGTCGGGCATCGCAGCCGCAGCGGCGCAGATCCTCACCGGCGTCGACAGCCCGATCGCCATGGTCGGTGCGTCCGGCGCCATCTCGGGCGTGCTCGGCGCGTACATCGTGCTGTTTCCGCGCGCACCGATCCTGGTGATCAACTCGATCCCGCTGCTATGGCTATTCTGGGGCTTCTTCCTGTCGTTCCCAGCCTGGCTCGTGATCGGCTTCTGGTTCCTGGGCAATCTGCTGTCCGGCGTCTCGTCGCTGGGCATGAGCGACGTCGGCGGCGTGGCCTTCTTCGCGCACATCGGCGGCTTCATCGCCGGGCTGCTGCTGGTAAGGCCGCTGCTGAGCGGACGCTCGCGGCGCGATAGCTACCAGTGGGCAGGCTGGCGCCCGCCGCCCAAACGGCCGCTGTCCAGGAGCCGTTACGAAGCCTGGCGCGACAAGTGAATCTTCGCCCGCTCTCTTGACCCGCGGCTGAGGGCGCAGGCAGGCTGAGGGCCTTCCATGGCGCTCCAGCTTCGCCTCTACAACACGCTCACCCGCAACACGGAGCCCCTGGCCCTGCGCCGGGCGGGCGAGGCCACCATCTACTGCTGCGGCCCCACGGTTTACGACGTTCCCCACGCCGGCCACGCGCGCGCGGCGCTCGCCCCCGATTTGCTGGTGCGGCGCCTGCAGCACGTGGGCGTGAAGGTCACGTTCGTGCGCAACATCACCGACGTCGACGACAAGATCCTCGATCGCTCGCAGAAGAACGGCGAGGGCCCGCTCGAGCTGTCGCAGCGCATGGCGGAGGTCTACCAACGTGAGATGGTAAACTGTGGCTGCCTCGCTCCGACGCACGAGCCGCGGGTCAGCGATCACCTGCCGGAGATCGTCGAGCTGATCGCCAAGCTGGTGAAGAACGAGAGCGCCTACGTGCTCGACATGGATAGCGGCAAGCGCGACGTCTACTTCTCGGTGCGCAGCTTTGCGGGCTACGGCAAGCTGTCGCGCCGCAAAATCGACGACCTCTTGGCAGGCGCGCGCGTCGAACGCGACGAGCACAAGCGAGACCCGCTCGACTTCGCGCTGTGGAAGGGCGCCAGCAGCGAGGAGTGGGGTTGGGACAGCCCTTGGGGTCGCGGTCGTCCGGGCTGGCACATCGAGTGCTCCGCCATGAGCGGCAAGTACCTGAGCCACGGCTTCGACGTGCACGCAGGCGGCATGGATCTGATCTTTCCGCATCACGAGAACGAGATCGCGCAGAGCGAAGCCGCCGAGCCCGCTGCGGGCGACTACGTCCGCTGCTGGATGCACAACGGCTTCGTCAACGTCGACAAGGAGAAGATGAGCAAATCGCTCGGCAACTTCGTGACCGTGCGCGACGTGCTCGCGCGCAACGACGCCGAGGGTTTTCGCTGGTTTTTGCTGGCCGCGCATTACCGTGGACCGATTCAGTTCGACACCGAGCAGCTGCCGGACGGACGCGTGATCTTCCCGGGTGTCGACGAAGCCGAGCGGCGCGTCGACTACTTGTTCGCGACCGTCGAGCGGCTGACCGAGCTCACGCGCGCCGGGCTCACCGCGCCGAACAAGCTACCGCCCGAGCTGCTCAAGCTAAAAACGGAGCTGGATGGCGCCGTGGAGCAAGCCGAGGCCGCGCTCGACGACGACCTCAATACGCCCGTCGCGCTGGCCGCTCTAGGTGAGATGATGCGCATCGGCAACGAGACCGTCATGCTGGCGCAGAAGCGCAAGAAGGACGGCAGCTTCGTGGGTGCGGCCGGCATCGCGGGGCGCCACGTGCTCAGCGCGATAAGCGGGCTCACGCAGCAACTCGGCCTGCTGAGCGCCACGCCGCGCAACTACGCCGAGCGCGTGAAACAGCGCCGCCTGCAGCTGCGCCAGCTCTCCAGCACCGAGATCGAGCGCCTGCTCGCCGAACGCGTCGAGGCGCGCAAGAACAAGGACTTCACCCGCAGCGACGCGATCCGCGATCAGCTACTCGCGCTCGGCGTCGCCATCTCCGACACCGCCGACGGCTCCAGCATCTGGACCCTCACGCAGTAACGCGAGTCGACGTTTGACCCCTTTTCGGCCCCAGATTTTTTCACAGGAAGATCGGAAGATCGGAAGGGTGGGGGCGCACAATCGATACGTCCGTTGCGGTGCGTTGTGCGTGCTTCGTATCGCGCGAACCAGCAACGAGCTGAGCGACGCAAGCGTTGGCACCTAGCGTGCGTCCCCC
>DATDEV010000443.1:0-2174 GCA_036522995.1 Polyangiaceae bacterium | reverse complement strand
AGCGCGCGGTGGCCGAGCTGATCGAGGACGACTGGCTGGGTCGCCACGTGCGTCGCGTGCGCCGTGAGTACCACGCCCGGCGTGACGCGCTGGTCAGCGAGCTTGGCCGGCGCCTGGGCGGCGCACTCTCATTTCGCGTGCCAGAAGGTGGCATGGCGCTATGGGCCAAGGTCACTGCGCGCGGCGTCTCGAGCGAAGCCTGGGCAGCGCGTGCGCTCGAGCGAGGGGTGCTGGTCCACGCCGGGCGGCGCTTCCGCTTCGACGGCCGCGACGCGCCGTTTCTCCGGCTCGGCTTCGCGCCGCTCACCAGCGAAGAAATCGCGGTCGCGGTCGAGCGCCTCGCCGCCGCCCTGCCGCCCCCTCGTTAGTGGGCTGCCAACGTGCAGCTCACCACGCAGAAACTTCCATACCGGAACCAGGCCACGCCGTGCGCGCGAGATTTCTTCACAGGAAGATCGGAAGGACGGAAGGGATCAGGGCGCAGCCCTGAATCGCGCTCGCGTCGCGTCGTGCGTCGACGATAGGGGCCATGCAGTTCGACGCAATCGCCGACAACGTGACGGCGCCCACTCTGGCCCTTCTGCCCTTCCTGTAAAAAAATCAGGGAGCGTTCGGGCACGGAGCAGCGGCGTTAGTCGGCTTTGCGCTCGAAGTATTGCAGGTCGATGAAGATGCCGGCGACCAGCACCAGCGCTCGCTCGTCGGCGCCCAGCTCGTGCGACTCGAACGCCACCCGAAAGCGGTCGGCGTCCATGAACGCCTCTTGCAGCATGCCGCTCCACTTCTTCTCCACCCGCGCCAGCTCGCGCCCGTCCCGCTCGAAGGCAAACGTCCACGGTCGCCACAGCGGTGACGACACGCTCAGCAGCAGCCGGCCAGAGGCGTCGTTCACGTCGAACTTCTTGTAGATTACCGCCCAGCGTTGCTGGATCGCTCCCAGCAGGCGACCATCGGGGGTGAACACCTCCAAGCGCTGAAAGAACCAGCGAAAGGGATGCACCGCGCGCAGCACCAGCTGCCGCGCGTTGTCGAAGAAATGAATCTCGAACGTGCGCCAATGACCGAGGAACATGCGCGCGAAGAACGCCAGTCCGCCTTTGCCTTGCTCGGCTGCGAATCCGAACGGCGCACCGCCCGCCTCGATCGAATACTTGTTGCGGGTCTCGAAGCCGAACAGCTCGGCCAGCTCACGGCGCTGCACGATCATGAGCTCGCTCGACTGCTGCACGATGGCGAGCATTTCGGACATGCCCCGAGCCTGGCATGGTCAGCTGTCTGGCCGCCGCAAAAAGTGGCCCGTTGCTTGACGCGATCGGGGCCGGAGGCTACGCCTGATGGGCCGCGCCCCCACTTCGCCGGCTGTCTGTTCCGGCGCCGACGATGGCAAATTCCCGAGAAAAGCCCCGAGCGCTTCCTGAACTTGAGAAGCGTTTTCAAGTTCGATGGTGTGCGGCGTGGCTACGGATGCTGGCCGGCGCGACGGCTTGCGAGCCCGCGCCGATCGCCGACGGCGAGCGGCGCACGGCGCTGCGCGGTACCACCGAGCGCGTGATCCTGCCCACCTACCGGGAGCTCGTCAGCAGCACCAGCACGCTGGCCGACGAGCTGAGCGCGCTCGAGAGCTCCGGTGAGGCGGCCGACGCGGCGGAGGCGCTGGCGCAGGTCGGGCTCGCGCCGGCGCGTCAAGCCTACCTGGACGCGCGCGGTCCGTTCGAGGAGTCGCTGGCCTTTGCCTTCGGACCCGCGATCGATCTGCACTCGCTCGCCAACATCGATGCGATGCCGATCGACGCCGAGAAGCTCGATGCATTACTGGCCGGCGACGGCAAGCTCGACGTCAAGGCCGTGCGTGTGCTCGGTTCGAACAAGCGCGGTCTGCACGGCATCGAGTACCTGCTCTTCCCCGAAGGCGACGAGGCGCTCGAAGCCGCGCTGCTCGCGGACGACGAGGCGGGGCGACGTCGGCGTCAGTACCTGAGCTCGGCGGCGCGGGTCGTGGCCGATGCAGCGCAAGCGCTGTCGCTGGCCTGGCTGCCGGAAGGTGGCGATTTTGCCCGGCGTTTCAGCGAACCAGGCGGCCCCGACAGCGTCAGCGACACGGTGCAGGCCAGCTTGGACACTCTGCTCAACGAGTGCGTGTACCTGAGCGAGGTGGTGGCGAACAGCAAGCTGGG
>DATDEV010000442.1:0-6487 GCA_036522995.1 Polyangiaceae bacterium | reverse complement strand
CGAGCTCGAGGGCTCGGGACCGCTCGTCCCACCGGCGCTGCCGCTGATGCACGCGGGCTACTGGCTGACCTGGGCCCTGCACGGCTACCTGACGAGCCGCGCCATCCACGCCCCACCCGACGTGGCTCTCGACAGCATGGGGTTCTACGTGCTGGCGCCAGTCATGGGCTTTCTGGCGCTGGCCGCGCCCGGTGGTCTGGGTGTGCGCGAGGCGGTCGTGTCCATCGCGCTCGCGCGGACCGTGGGCCCGGCCGCGGCCCTCTATGCCGCGCTGCTGTCGCGCGGCACTTCGGTGCTGGTCGACTTCGGAACATGGATGATCTTCCGCCCCTTCCGGGGCATAGAAGTCCGAACCCCAGACTGAGCGTGCCAACCCTCGTTGGCACACTCGGCGCTAGGAGCGGGAACCATTGGCTTTTTAAGCGTCAGATCTTGGCACATGGCTTGCTGATGGCTGTGCAGGAGTCCCCAGCCCATGAAGCACCTCGCATCCATCTCTCGCGGCGTATTGGCGGCCGTCTTGGCGATCCAGCTGGTCAGCGCCTGCGGCGGTCAGAGCTTCGAGGGGGGCGATGGCCAGGGCGGGACCGGCAGCGGCAGCGGCAGCCAGGCTGGAACCCCCGGTACCGGAGCCAAGGGCGGCAGCGTCAGTCATGCGGGAACTTCTTCGAGCACCGGCGGCCGGGCCTCCAGCGGGGGTACTCCGGGCGCCGCCGGCAGCAGCACCGGGACTGCCGGCACCGTCGCGACCGGCGGCGCGGTCGGCACCGGGGGCTCCCCGCCTACCGGCGATGAATGCACGGCGCCGGCCGTGACCGGCAACTGCGACGCGGCAATGCCGCGCTGGTTTCACGACCCCAGCACCGGCATCTGTCGACCCTTCACCTACGGCGGCTGCGGCGGCAACGCCAACAACTATCAGTCACTGGCCGAGTGCCAAGACGCTTGTCACGGCGGCAGCCCCAACTACGACGCCTGCACGCAGCCGAGCCAGTGCGTCGTGAGCGGCACTGGCTGCTGCGGCGTGTGCGATAGCCCGGGCCTCAGCGAGCACGACTTCATCGCCTACTCCAAGCAGCACGCCGACGACGTGCTCGGCTGCTCCGCCGGGGACGTTGCCTGCGCACCGTGCCCGCCAGTGATGGGCGGCACCCGTCAGTACTTCGTGCCCGACTGCGTGGCAGGCGAATGCGTCGTCGAGGACCTGCGCACCAGCGAGGTGACTTCGTGCAAGACGGCCATGGACTGCCGCCTACGCTACGGGACCAACTGCTGCGAAGGCTGCGGTTCGGGGGAGCTGATCGCGGTGCGCAACGACGGCAGCTTCGAAAAGCTGGTCTGCGGCGGCGCGCCTCAGCCGTGCGCTGCCTGCCTGCCGGTACCACCCGTCAATGCCACTGCGACCTGCAACGCTGGCCGCTGTGAGGTCGCGTACCTCGCCACGACGAACTGAGCCGCGGCGGCGCGCTCAGCGCAGCCGGCTGATGCGCCCGTTGACTTCGGACTGGAAGCGCTCGACGTAGCGCTGCACCAGCTCGCTGGGGTCCGCGCCTGTCAGCAGCGGCGTGAGATCCATGCCCCAGATGAGCGCGCTGTGCTGGTCGGTGCCGTGCGACTCGAAGTACGTGGCGTGCGCCCTGCGCCGGCCGGCCGTGGCCAAGTCGTAGCGCTTGCCGCCGGCGATTTGCGAGTCGAAGACGCCCATCAGCGCGGCGTGGAGATTCTCGTGGCCATCGACTGGCATCACGACCTTGTCCGAGTCGCACAGCCAGTCGAGGTCGCGCCACACTTCGCAACCGATGAGCTTACCGGGCCGCTCCGCCGGCGCGAGCGCGAGACACGCGGCCACCACGCGCAGCGCGACCGCCACGTGCGTGTCGTGCTTGTCGGCCAGGTTGTGCGTGTAGACGATGCCGGGGCGCGTCGCGCGCAGCACGGCGCACAGATCGCCGACCACCGATGCCTGCGGGCCATCCTTGACGGCCGAGCTGGGGTGACCGAGCTGCAGCATGGCCGAGTACTCGCCGACGTAAGCAGCCTTGCGCTGCTCCAGCCGGCGCACGCTCATCATGCGTTCGTTGGTGTATGCCTCGTACTCGAAGTCGCGCGCGCTGCCGCTGCCGTCGGTGACGACCACGCCGGTGAACCAGTGCGCTTCGTTTTGAAAGCACTCCAGCACGCCGTGCGCGGCCATGAACTCCAGGTCGTCCTGATGCGCGCCAATCGCCAGATGCGTGGTACGGGCGAGCGCTTCCGGTGCAGCTGAGCCGTCGGGAACGAACAGGTCGGCGTCGGGTCGGGAGAAGGTGATCGGCATGGCTTTCAGATGCGCGGCAGGCTTCGACCACATTCTTTGCGCGTTTCGAGCGCGCGCGGCGACGCACGCCGGCGCGCCCAGGGCCTAGTTGGTGACGACGCCGATCTTGGCCTGGAACACCAGGCGTCCAGCCTTCGGATCCTTGAGCGCGATTTGGTAGTCGTTGGGCACCTCGAACACGACCTTGGCCGGCGCGTTCATCGGCGCGCTGCCCTTGTCCTTGCTGACAGGCTTGAGCGTGATGCTGGTGTCGGTCTGCTCGCCGAACTCGATCTGGAACTTGTGCATGGCAACCAGGCGATTGCCTTGCTGGCGCACGCTGATCCACCACCACTGGCCGTGCTCGTCCTGCTTGAAGCGGTGGCCGTCGGCCGGGAACTGCTTGCGCGCCGCAGCCATGCACTGGTTCTTCTTCTTCGGGTCGCTACCGGCCTGCTTGTCACACTTCTCCTCGGCGACCTGCTTCGGCTCGGAGTCGTTGAACGAGAACAGGAAGACCGTGTCCGGGGCAGTCAGGATGTCCTGGGGGCTGCGGGTGGGCTTGGGGCCGTCGCTCGGCTTGGGCTCCGCCTTGGCGGCTGGGGCCTGAGCGCTCGCCGCGGCCGCCGGCGCGTCCGAGGCGCTCGGCTCCGAGGCTGCCGGCTCGGCCTTTGCCGGTTCCTGGGAGTCCGCGCTCTCGGCCGGCTTGCCACCGCAGCCGAGCACGAGCGCCGCCCCGAACGTGGCGTACAGCAATCCCTGGAGCGACCCGCGTAGTTGCATGGGCCGATAGATAAATCAGAAGCGCCGAAGACTCCAGGGCCCGTAGGCTCGGGAGCTACAGGGACTGCATGAATGCCACGAGATCCGCGCGATCCTCAGTCGTCAGATGCGAGGTGATGCCGTGCGCGTCCCCGCCGCCGCAGGCCCCGAAGCGGGCCGTGAGCGTCGCGGCGCAGCCATCGTGGAAGAGCGGGGCACGCAGCCCGACGCCGAGCAGCGAAGGCGTCACGAAGGCCGAGCCCGTGCCCACGTCGTGCGCCAGGTTGTCGGTGTAGTCGCTGCCGCCGTGGCAGGTGGAGCAGGCCGTCTTCGCGCTACCGAACAGCGTTTGCCCACGCTTCACCGACTCGGGATCGAGATCGTCTGCCGTGGCTTGGCGCGGCACGCTGTCGAGCCAGTCGCGAAGCGCGCCACGCTGCTCGGCGCTCACGCTGGCCCTCAAGGCCATGCGCTTGATCATGACCTCATCGAACAGCTCGTCGAAGCTGGGCAGATCGCCCAGCCAGTGGAAGGGCGCTCGCGTGCTGACCCCACCTTCGAGTGACTGCGAGCGGCGCAAGCCGGCCGAGAAGTTCCAGGCGTGCCCGTCCTCGCCCCCTTCTGGGTGGCACGAGCTGCAGGCGATGCCGCCTCCGGTATTCATGTGGAACATGGCCAGACCGGTGTCGAAGCGACTGTCGGCGGCCAAGGCAATCACTGCGCCGTTCTGCAGCTGGAGCTGCGCCGGCTCGCGCGACTGCACCACCCAGCCTCCGTCTCGATCGAAGGCGACCGCCACCGCTTCACCCTCGGTGCGCGTCTTCTCGACGCTTTCGCCGCTGCCGCCACAGGTATTGAGGCCCGTTTGTTGACTGAGCGCGCGGCTGTTGGCCAGAAACAGCGTGGGAGCGTCGGTGCTGCCGTTCGTCGGCTTGGGTGCCCAGGAGTTGCCGACCGAGACCAGCGCAAAGCGGCTGCCATCGGGCGAGATGGCCATGTCCAGGGGCCCGGCCATCCCACCGAGCGCTTGCGAAAACCGCGTGGCCAGCTCGACCTGCGGCGCCGGCGGCGTCGAGCCCGGTTGACTGGGCGCGCTGGGCGCAGCCGTCTCGACCACCGATAGCGACATATCGGCGACCGAGCCGGCGCACTGGGCGCCGTAGTAGGCGCCCGCGCCAGAAGGCAAGAGCCCGTTGCTGGCATCCACGTGTCCCACGAGCACGCCGCCGCCCGGCGCAGACAGGGCGCGGTAGGCGACGCTCGGTGTCACCGCAGCGCCCATGCGTTGCGGCTTGGTCACGTCGGGTTGCGAACGCCGTAGCAGCTCACCCCGGCGGCTCACCACCAGCACCTCGGCGCTTTTGAAGCGGGTCACCACCAGCTCGTCACCGGCCAGCACCACATCGCGCAGATCCGGCTCCAACCGGAAGCGCTCGATGACTTCGTTGCTGTTGGTGTCGATCACCGCCAGCAGCCCCGAGCGGCAGGCGACGAATAGCTTGTCGTGCGGGCCATCGTAGGCGAGCCCGCGGGGCGCCGCGCAGACCGCGATGCGCTGCGCCGTTCCAGCCGTCAAATCGACCACCACCACGACGCCGCCGCGCCGCGCTGCCACGTAAGCCGTGCCGCTCGGGCCGTCGACGACACGCCCCGGTTCATCACCCTCTTCGAGCTGCACCGATTGCACCTTGAGGCTCTGCAGGTCAACGACGTGCACCTGGTCGCGATCCGGATCGGCAGCGACTGCGCGACCGTCCTTGGCTATCAGCAGCGTACCGCCTGCGACCGGAGCGACTTTCGCGCTCGAGCGCTTGACCTCACCGGCAAAGAGCAGGCCGTTATTCACCGTAGCGGACGAGCCCGAGCCACTGCCGCCCGAAGAGTCGGTGTCCCAAACTCCCGGACCACAAGCAGTGAGTGAGCCAAGCGCCAGCGGCGCAGCGAGCACGGACCAAACGCAAGCAGTGTTTGCCATCGTGACCCCATTCCCGTTCAAGGAAAATCACGTTCCCGATAAGAGCTAGAGCGTAACACGCGTCCGAGCAGCAGGCCGCTGTCTCGCTCTCGGCGCTGGTCGCACTACATTGGCGCTGGGGGTCGGAAGCTCGCGTCGAGCGCGGCGCAACTGCTGGGAAGTCCTGGCGTTTCGTCGTCACGCGGGCCTCGGACCCGCGCCTTGGAAGAGCACGCCCACCAGGAGCCTGGATAGCTCCTCACCGGCGGGAGCGTTCGGAAATGGCAGCGCGTCACCGAGCGCGCGGCGCAGCAGCTGCGGCGCCACCCCGACTCCCGCCATGCAAAACATGGCCAGCATCGGGTGCAGCGCCGCGTCGAAGGCGCCGCTCGCATAGCCATCGGCCACCAGTCGCGCGAGCAGCGGGATGTGTCCGGCTTTGAAGCGCTCGCGCAGCCGCGCGAAGCGCTCGTTCGAGGTAAGCGCCTCCCGCAGCACCAGGCGCAGCACCAACAGCTCGTCGTCAGTCAGGCGCGCCACGCGCGCAAACAGCCGCTCGATGCGCTCCCGCACCGGCACGTCGGGCCGGATGGCTGCTTCGATATCGGCCAGCAGCTTGACGTACAGCTCCTCGACGACGGCGAAGAACAGCTCGTCCTTCGTGGCGAAGTAATAATACACCATGCCGATGCTGGTACCGGCGTCGCTGGCGATGCCGCGCAGCGATGCGCCGTCGACTCCGTCGCTCAGGAAGCGCGCGCGAGCTGCCGAACGGATGCGCGGCTGAATGTCACTACGGGGACGAGCCATGAAGATTCAAACCAGTTTCTTGTTGAAGCGAAGGGACGTCAGCAGCACCAGCGCCGCCAGGATGCCGCCGAGCCAGAGCAACTCGCCGCTCACGTCGCTGAAATGAGCGCCCTTGAGCGTCACGCCCCGCACGATGCGCAAGAAATGGGTGAGCGGCAGCGCCTGCGCAATGAGCTGGGCCGGGCGCGGCATCGATTCGAACGGAAACATGAAGCCGGAGAGCAGGATGTTCGGCAGCAGGAAGAAGAACGACATCTGCATCGCCTGCTGCTGCGTCTTGGCCAGCGTCGAGAAGAACAGGCCCAGCGCCAGGTTGGCGGCAATGAACACGAACGCCAGCGCGTAGAGCAGCCCCAGCGAGCCGACCAGCGGCACGTCAAACACCAAGCGCCCCGCCAGCAGAATCAGGGACATCTGCACGTAGCCGATCACCGTGTACGGCAAGATCTTGCCCAGCACGAGCTCGATCGGCCTGACCGGCGACACGATCAGCTGCTCGAGCGTGCCGCGCTCGCGCTCGCGAGCGATGGCCATCGCGGTCAGCATGACCATGGTCATGGTCAGGATCACTCCGATCAAACCCGGAACGACGAACACGGCCGTGCGCAGCTCCGGGTTGTACCAGGTGCTCGGCTCGAGCTGGAGCGGCAGCAGGGGCGAGCCTG
>DATDEV010000441.1:0-9798 GCA_036522995.1 Polyangiaceae bacterium | reverse complement strand
TCGTTCGTGCTCTGTAAGGGCGAGCCGTGTGGGGCGTTTTGCACGGGTGACCAGCAGCGGCCCAACCCAAACCAGCAGCGCGGTTGGGGTTGGGGCCCCAACCGCACGCGGCCGAGCCCCAAAACACCACGCGACCGCGAGTTGGCCCTTCTGAAGTCGTTCTACTTCGACTAGAAAACGAAACCCCACCCTATGAGCGTGGCGTGGCGCTTGCCACCCAATGAGGAGAGAAACGGCATGTCTCGACACATCGCGATCAGCTTAATGATGAGCGGCCTCGGCCTGCTCGTGGCCTGCGGCGAGGACAAGCCCGCCGAGACGGGTCAGCCAGGCGCCGTTCAGTGTCCTCCGGGGCAATATTACGACGGTCGCTTCTGCCAGGTTCAGGGTGCAGCCCCGGGTGCGCCCGCCCCCACTGGAGCTCCCACCGGTACTGCCACGGCTCCGCCACCCGGCGTGGCGCTGCCCCCGGGCGCCGTTGCCACTACCGCCGCTGGGCCCACCGCGCAGCCGCTCGACCCTGCCGCAGCAGCAGCGGCCACGCAGCTCATCGCGCCGCTCAGCGCGCAGTACGTGGTCGCTGGCGCCAAGCCCATGGGCTCGGCCATCGCAGGCAACTTCCAGCAGGGCCAGTCGCTCGAGGTTCAGATCCAGACGAACCCGAACAGGTGCTACACGATCGTTGGCGTGGGCCTGCCTCCCGTCGCGAACCTGGACATCTCGGTGGCAGGCGTGCCGCTGATGCCGGGGCTACCCGCGCTGACGCTAGGCGCCGACAACACGGTGAGCCCCAACGCCATCGTCGGTGGCAAGCCTGACTGCATGAAGTCGGGGCCGATCAGCGCCATGGTGAAGGTGGTGCTTACCGTCTCGCAGGGCTCCGGCGTCGCCGCGGCGCAGGTTTTCGAGAAGTAAGCGGCACCCGTAAGGTGCGTTACGCGGCAGCGCGTCCGACACTGTCGGGCGCGCTGATACGCGTCGTGTCCCGCTGAAAAGCGGGCACCAGCTGGCCCAAGTCGCGCGCTTCGCGGCGCGCGACTTCCCAGCGTGTGATCTTGGGCGAGATCACCGCGGCCAGCGTGGCCAGCGTGAAACCGGCGATCACGTCGATGACGTAGTGCCAGCGTAAGAACATGGTCGCCCCGATGATGTTCGCCGCGAAGAATGTCATCACCGGCCACGTGTAGCGGAAGGGTAGCCGGTCGCGATTGCGAAACGAGAACATGGCCAGGAAGCAGGGGCTGGCCGTGTGCAGCGACGGGAAGATGTCTTTCATCGCACCGTTCGAGCGCACCGTGTCCCACACCACGCCCATCCACAGCCCACTGGGTAGCTCGTTCTTGAACATCTCGGGCATGGCCTTGTACGGGCCAAAGCCCGGCACCAGCAGGTAGCCGGTGTGTCCCACGCACACGATCAGCAACATGCCGAACATGAACTCGCCCAGCAGCAGCTGGTTGCGAGCCCCGAACAGGATCGGGAGCACGTGGGCGGCGAGCAGGAAGAAGTAGCAGAAGTAGAAGAACGCAAACCACTCGGTGGTGAGCGGCGTGACGAACTGGTCCAGCCAGAACGCGGGCTCGAAGCCGAACAGCCGGTAATCGAGCGCGAGCAGCTGGTGATCGAGCGTGCCCGGATTGACCACCGGCAGCAGGTGCTTGAACAGGAAGTAGGTGTGCTGGACCGTGCCGTAGATGCCGAGACGGTAGACCAGGCCGCTCCAGAATCCGGGCCCCAGCACTCTGGCGCGCACCAGCCCCAGGCACACGATGAAGGCCGCCAGCAGTCCGAATACCTGCAGCTGACAGTGCAAGCGCTGCGGGTGTGGCGGCGCCAGCGCGACGGCGGCGTTGAGCGCCAGCAGGTAGCTCAGCACCATGCCGTCGGCGATGGCCAGCGAGCGCCAGGTTCGTTCGAGTCTGGTCACGTGAGCCCTCCGCGACCACCGGAGCGGGCTCCGAGCGCTGCCGGCGTCGCTGCGTCGGGGAGCGCGTCGGCTTCTGTGTCCGTTTTCGCGTTGGAGCCCGCCTGGGCGTGGGGCTCATCGGGCACGCGCGCCCGCGTGTCTTCGCGCAGCAGGCTGGCGACGCTGGCTTCTGCGAGCAGCAGCTCGGCGTGCTCGACGTCGAGTCGCATCAGCGCGGCGGCGCGAGCAGCGTCGAGCGTGCCAGTGACGAGCTGAGCGTCGCCGAGCGCGCTGACCTGAGCGCGGCGCAGCGCCGAGCCGCGCAGCTGGCGCGCCGAGCGAGCCCTACCGAATGCCCAAGCACTGGCGCCGACCGGCACCGCGCATCCGAGAAACGCCGCCAGAGTCGGCAAGAGCCCCGGCGCGGCTGCCACGACTGCCAGCAGCGCGAGCAGCACGCCGAGCGAGCCCATCACGCCGAGCACGGCGGCGATAGCGCCGTACATCAGGTGCCGGGTTTGCTGCGCGCCGGCCTCGATGAGCGCCGCGCGCGTGGTGGCGCTCAGGCTCACGTTCGCCAGGTCGAGTGCCACGCGCGGCCCGCCGCACACCAGGCAGCGAAAACCAAGCGCCCCGTCCGCTTGGACGTCCGCCACTGCCTGGCAATGCGGGCAGCGGTTCGCCTCGCCGTGGGCAGCGCCGCACGCCGTGCAGATCGGCTGGCCGTCGAGCAGGGGCTGGCCGCACGCGCGGCAGGCTGCCTGTGGGGCGCTTTCGCTGACGTCGGCAGGCAACATCCGGGCGCGCTCTAGCACTGCCAAGCCCTACCTCCAAGCATCAGACTGGCCGACCGATTCTGGCCAGAAAGTCTTCGAGGAGTCGAAAGGTCATGCCCCAGACGACGCGCTGCTCGATCACGTAGGCCGGCACGCTCAAACGCTGGCTCTGCACTTCCACTTCGCGCATCTCTCGCAAGCTGCCCTGAGCCAGAACCTCCAGGGCCACCCAGTGCGTCTCGCTGACTTCGGGCGAAAGGCCGAGCGTGACCGGCCCGCTCAGCCAGAACACGAACGGACGCACGGCCAGCCCCGAGCTGCGCAGGGGAGTGATGTCGTCGAGGCTGCCCAGCAGCTCGGCGCCGCCCAGATCGAGCCCCACCTCTTCGTGCGTTTCGCGGCGCGCAGTCACCAGCAAGTCGCCGTCGTCGTCGTGGAAGTGCCCGCCCGGCAGCGCCATGTGCCCCGACCAGGGATCGCCGGCGCGTTCGGCGCGCCTTACCAGCAGCACCGCCAGCGAGCCCGCTTGCTCGGTCAGCAGCAGAGCCACCGCGGCGCGTCGCGGGAGCTCCAGAGCCAAGCTGGAGCGGCGAGCCAGGGCCGCGCGCACCCGCGCTAGGTCGCTGGGCTCGCTCATGCTCCCATCGCTACCAGAACGTTGGCACGAGACCCAACCAGCCGTGAAAATGAGTAATTTTCCTTCACAGCTACAGTGGAATTTAGAGCTTCGCTTGGTGTAACGTCTCGCCCGTCATGAAGCTTGCCTCCCCCCGACGCCTGCTCGGCGCGGCGACCTTTGCCCTGGCCGTGCTGTCCGTCGCGGTGCCCGCACGGGCGTTTCCCGGGTTCTTTGCAGCCAAGAAGCAAGAGCCCATCAAGACGTACTCCACCGAGATCGTGGTGATGAAGAAGGGGGCCGACACCGTCGTCAGCGTGATGCCCGACTACGAAGGGCCGCTCGAAGGCTTCGCGATGGTGCTGCTCGTGCCTGCCGACGTCACGGTCGATAAGGTGACAACGCTCAAGCGCGACTTCCTCGATCGCTTGGACGCGCTCAGCGCGCCGCGCTTTCACGAGTACTGGGAACAGGATCCTTGTGACCCGGGCCCGGTCGAGCAGGAGTGGCAGCGCAACCTGAAGGTGCAGGGCTCTGCAGGGGGACCCCTCGGTGGCGGCGCGCCGACGCCAGAAGCTGGCGCGCTCAAGCCCGCCAAGGAGCTGTTCATCGACGTCAAGGCCAAGCAAAAGGAAGGTGAATACAAATTCACGTTGCTGGACGCTGGTGCTGACGTGACCGCGTGGCTCACGGACCACGGCTACCGGGCGCCGGACGGCGCCGCGGCGGCGCTCAAGCCGTACGCCGCGTTCAGGCCGCTCGTAGCGGAGGTGGATGCGAAGCGGATCGAGCTGGTCGGGGGCGATCGCGCGCAGCTGTCCCCCGTACGCTTTTCGACCAGCCAGCCCTTCGACACCCTCCCGAGCCGTCTCGGCCTGCTCAATTCGCCCAAGGAGCAGGAGCTGATCGTGTTCGTGATCGATCCCACCTCGCGCTACGAGACCAAGAACTACAAGACGATTTTTCCGCCCACCAACGTCCAGCTCGACCTGAGCGCCAAGGAGCGCATGGGCGAGTTCTACAACGCGCTCTACGACTTGATCCTCAAGCAGCAGCCGCGCACCTTCCTGTCCGAGTTTGCCTGGCCTGCGGACGGCTGCGGTCAACCCTGTGCAACCGAGCCGCTGATGATCCACGAGCTGCTCAGCCTGGGCGCCGACGTGTTCGAGGAGTCGGTGCCGGACGCGGAGCGACACCCCAAGCCCCCCGAGCTCACCAAGGACGAACAGAAGGTGTTCAAAGAGTCGATCAAGGCCCTCAAGCCCAAGGAGCAGCGCGAGCGCGAGAAGCTCTTCAAGCAAGAGCGGGCGACGGTAGTCGAGCGCCAGGCGCTGCTTTCGCGCCACAAGTACGTCGTGTCACGACTGCACTATCGGTACGACGCCCAAGGCTTGCCGGAGGATCCGCAGTTGACTCCGGCGGCACCCGCCACCGGCGGAATCGCGCAGCCGAAGGGCAAGGACGGTGAGGCGGACACCGAGGTCAAGCTCGGCCACCAGAACATGCTGCAGATTCGCTACAACAACTTCCACCCCTGGGTGCCGGTGATCCAGTGCGAAAGCCCGGATCGGTACCGTTGGGGTAAGGCCGGGCGCGACTATCGCGGACTGCGCAAGACGTGGATCGCCGACGATCTCACGCGCAAGAGCCACACCCAGATCAAGCTGGCGGCGGTGGTGAAGAGCCCGATCCCCGAGCTCGGTCTGGGCGTCCAAAAGCCAGCCGAGGCGCCCGCCGCCGACGCTGCCGCGCAAAAGCCCGTCGAGCCCGCCAAATCGGGGTGTGGCTGTCGTGTGGTGACAGGTGCTCCGCTCGCTCACGGTCTGCAGGGCCTGCTGTTAATGGCCGGAATCGGCGTGATTGGTGGCGCACGGCGCCGTCGACGCACGCAGGGCTAGCCGCTGGCGCTGGCCGGGCAGTCCGATCTAGCCTGGCAGGATGGCAGAAGACGTCTTCGGGATCGTCGGCTCGCTGCAGGCGGCCGTGTTCCGAGTGGAGCGCGTCGTCGCCGAGGGCGGCTTCGGGGTGGTGTACCGCGCGCATCACGAGGGCTTCAAGGCGGCGGTGGCACTCAAGTGCTTGAAGATCCCGGGTGCGTTCTCGGCCGAGCAGCGCGAGGCCTTCCTGCAGAAGTTCCAGGAGGAGGGCGAGGTGCTGTTCCGGCTCTCGGCGCTGATCCCCAGCGTCGTGCGACCGCTGCACGTCGGGACGCTCGAAACCTCGAAGCATCCGTTCGTGCCCTTCATTGCGCTCGAATGGCTCGACGGTGAATCGCTCGAGGGCGTGATCGCGCGGCGGCGGAGCGCCGGCAAAGCTCCCCTCGACTTGCCGCGCGTGGTGCGCATGATGGGACCGGTGGCTCGCGCTCTGGAGTGCGCTCACAAGTTCCCCGGACCGGACGGGGCGTCACTGTCGATTTTGCATCGCGATCTGAAGCCAGAGAACTTGTTTCTGGCCAAGGTGCACGGCCAGGAGTCGATGAAGATCTTGGACTTCGGCATCGGCAAAGTGCGTAGCGCTGCCACGCAAATGGTCGGTCGCGTCTCGGCCGAGCAGGGCAGCCTCTCGGCTTTCACTCCGGCCTATGGCGCGCCCGAGCAGTGGCTGCCCAAGCGCTACGGGCAAACGGGGCCGTGGACCGACGTGTGGGGCTTTGCGCTGTGTCTGGTCGAAACGCTGACCGCGCAGTCGCCGTTCGAAGGCGATGCTCCCGCCGTCATGGGCGCTTGCATCAACGAGGCCGAGCGTCCGACTCCGGGCCGCTTCGGTGTCCGGCTACCGCCGCGCGCCGAGGCGGCGTTCATCAAGGCGCTGGCGGTCGATCCCAAGCACCGATTTCACGACATGGGTGCGTTCTGGGACGAGCTCGAGAGCGCCGCTGGCGTGAGCACGCCGCGCATCACGCTGGCCATGACTTCGGAGCACGACTCGATACCGCCACCGGCCGGGCCGAGCACGGGTCAACCCTCGAGCCTGCTGACGCAGGTGGACGCAACGCTGCGCGTGCCCGGCGCGGCGCCGTTTCCGGAGCTGACGCTGGGCTTGCCGCCCGTTCTCTCCAAGCGCGCCGATCGCGCCGGCGCGCCGGTCAAGGCCAAGAGCCCGGTGGCAGCGCGAGCCTTCGACGATCACGACGACGACATGCACATCTCGGTGATGCGCGGCGACGCCATCGGGCAGCTGCAATCGGTACCGTCGCGCAAGCCCGCGGCAGGGGCTCTCGGCCCCCAGCTCGCGGCAGGGCCCCGCGCGCTGCGCAGCCCCGCGGTGCGCGGGATGCCGAGCGAGGCGCCCTCGATGGAGACGGTGGTAGCGCGCATGACGCCGGGCTTGCGCCTGCTCGGAGCCGGCGTGGTGCTGATGATGGTCGACCTCGGCTACGCGGCGTACAACGGCGCGGCCTTCTCGATCGGTCCGGCGCGTGCGCTCTGGATCGCCGGGCCCCTGGTCGGCTTCGGCGTGATCAAGCTCGTGCTTTCCCTGATGGGCTAGCCAGGAGCTCGATGGGCTAGCTAGTAGCCGAGATCGAGCTCGGGTGCGGGCGACGGAGCCGGAGCTGCTGCGCCCGCAGTCGAGGGGGGCGGCCAAGGATTGGCGGTGGTCCAGGGTTCGCTGGCTGGAGGCCAGGTCTCGCTCTTCGTTCGCGGGCGCTCGGCGCCCACGACCAACGTCGGACAGGGGGCAGGCTCGACCACCGGCGCAGCGACGGCGACGCTGGCCGCCCGGCAGCGCACCAGAAAATTGCCATCACTACCCCGCAGGACCGGCTGCATGTCGTAGCCGCTGGGGCAACGCTCGCCTGCGAGCCGGAAGCACGCTGCCTGGTCGGCGCCGCAGTGCACGTGCAGCATGGGCGAACCGTCAGGCCCGACGATGCGGCTCGCGCCAGGCGCCGCGCAGCCGCTCGCGAGCCACGTCGAGGCTACGAGCAGAAGCCGGGCTCGTGCTGGGCTCGGGCCTCGTGGCATCGAGCTCAAGCTATCATCGACTGGCCACGTCGGCGAGCGCGTCGGGGCTCGGCTCGTCGAACGGATCTGTCACCGTTTGTGCGTGCCCATGCGACCGAAAGTACGTTCGCAGCAGATCGCGAGCCAGCTCGTTGGCCTTGCGGCGGTAGGTGGCGCCGTTGACTAGCATGACGCTCACCACCACCGCTGGGTTGCGACTCGGCGCGAAGCCGACGAACCAGCTGGTCATGGTGTCCTCACCCTGGCCCGGCTTGAGCGTGCCGGTCTTGCCGGCGACGCGAATGCCGGGCAGGTAGCGCTTGCCGCCGGGGGCGGTGAAAGCTGCTCGCGAGGTGCCGGTCTCGACCGTGACCTCCAGCATGCGAGTGAGGCGCTGCGCAGTGCGGGCCGAGAACAGTGGCGCAGCTGGCGGCGCGTCCTGTGCTGCGCCCAGCGCCGGTGGCTCGTGTAGCGAGAGCTCGACCGGCGCCCCCGCACGAGCGATGAGCGTCATCAAGTAGGCCGCGCCGAGTGGCGACAGGCTGCTGCCTTGAAAGCCCGCAGCGGTGCGCGCGAACGCCAGGTCGTTGTAGGGGACGCTCAGCCTGCCGAGCTCGGCCTGCTGCTCGCCGTCGAGCGTGAGCTTGCCGTTGAAGCCCAACCGCTCGGCGGTGCCGAGCAAATCACCGCGCGTGAGCAGCCGGGTTGCCAGCTGGGCGAAGACGGCGTTCTTGCTGTGGCCCAGCGCCCACGCAAATCGTCCACACTCCCTGCCGGGTCCCCGCGCGGGCTCCAGGTGCCGGCGCTCGATGCCGTGCATGCCGCCATTGATGCAGACCTCGTCTTGGAGCGACAGCTCGGTGTTCTCGAACAGCGCGGTGGTGGTGACGATCTTGAAGAGGCTCGCGGCGGGCAAGCGCGCGCGTGTGAGCACGTCGAAGCTGCCGCTGCCGCCGAGCGCTGCGAAGCTCAGAATGCGTCCCGAGCGGGGCTCGACGGCGACCACGGCGCCCTCGACCGGCTTGCTGCCGCGCAGCAAGCGCTCCGCTGCTCGCTGCAGCTCCAGGTCGAGCGTGAGCGCCCCACGCGGCTGCGGCTTGAGCGGCCGAGTCGATCCGGCTTCGGGCAGGCTGGCCTCGCTGCTCGGAGCGGCGGCAGCGCTGCTGGCTCCAGCGGCAAACAGGAGGGCACACAGCCCAGCTCGCAGACGACCCGACTTCGACACTACGCGCGAATTTAAGCGTCCCTCGGGCCCCGGCGGCCAAGTTCTGGCCGGCTTGCCCGCTAAGCGCTTACCGAAGTGATAGGTAGGTTAATGTAAGAACTTGACCTACATGTAATAGGCGTCAGACCATTTGCTCGTCAGCGGTCTCTTTCGTCTCGGGTGCTTCCCAACGGAGGTTCGCAGCCATGCAACATCGAGTCGGCCTCAGAGCACGTACGGATTTCCGAGTCGTCGCTAGGAACGGCGGGTTCGTGTCGCATTGCCGCGGCATCGAGATCTCGTCGAGCGGCATCATCGTCGATCGCGGACGCGATACGCCGAGCCAGCCAATGCTCATGCGGCTCGAGCTGCTGCTGCCGGAACGGGTGAGACCACTGCGAGCGTTGGCGCGCCCGATCTGGGTGCACGGCTCGCAACAGGCGCTGAAGTTCGTGCGCATTTCCGACGTGGACCGACTGACCCTGGCCGAGCACCTCGATGTGCTCAGCCTGCGTGGCGTGTGCTTTTGCTGAGGACGAATAACGGTGAGCATTCCCTTGACGATCGATTGGTTGACCCTGACCTGGCTCAAGCTGCGCGTGAGCTTGTGGTGGAGGCGGCAGCGCTTGCTGGTGCAGGTGCTGGCCCTGGTGGGCGTCGCCACCGGCTGCGTCCCGGCGGCGCAGTTCGAAGAAGCGCAGTCGGCGGCTCAGGTCGAGCAGGGCGGACGGCAGCTTGCCGAGGCCCAGCTAGCCGCTCAGCAAGCCGAAAACGCCAAACTCCGCGCACAGTTGGCGCAGCAGCTCGCCACGCTCGAGCAGCGCGAGCAAGCGCTGGCCCAAGCCGAGCTGGATGGCTCCGTGCAGGGCAAGCAGCGCGACGAGGCGGCGGGCATGGTCGAACAGCTGCGCGGTGAGCTGGCGCGAGCCGCCGGTCACCTGCAAAGCTTTCAGGACGACAAGCAGAAGCTCACGGCGTCACTGCCCGCCGAGGCGGAGCGGGGACGCAGCCTGGCGCGCTTGACGCGCGATGTGTCGCTGCTCTTGGCGACGCCGATCACGACGGGAGAGTACGCCCTCGACGCCGAACAGGGCAGGCTGGTGCTGCGCGTGCCGCGCGACAAGCTGCTGGCTCAGGACGGCAGCCTCAAGCCCGAGTCGGCGACGCTACTGCAGGCGGTGGCGCGGACGCTTCAGCTCAACCCGCAGTGCAAGCTGCGGCTCGAGGATGCGGCGGCAGCCGGTGACCCATTGGCGGTCTCGCGCCTGGTTGCGGCTCTCGGCGAGCAAGCCGTGGCCCCCGAGCGCTTCGAGCCGCTGGCTGTGCAGCCTGACGAGGCCGGCGCCGCG
>DATDEV010000440.1:0-2006 GCA_036522995.1 Polyangiaceae bacterium | reverse complement strand
CAGCGCGAGCGAGCTGTTTGCCAGCGCTGCCAGCGCGCGTCGTCGCGGCAAGCCGTCAGAAGCCATCGTCCTGTACGACGCCCTGCAGAGCCGTTTTCCGGCGTCAGCCGAGGCCAAGGCGGCAGACATCGCGCTCGGCATGCTGCGCCTTTCACACGGCAGCGCTCGCGCGGCTCTCGGTCATTTCTCGCGCTACCTCGCGCATGACCCACGAGCAGCGCTCGCGCCTGAGGCGCTGTGGGGCCAGGGTCAGGCGCTTTCGAGGCTCGGTCGTCAAAGCGAAGCGCGACGCAGCTTCGCGAGCTTGCTCGAACGCTATCCGAGCTCGACGTACGCGTCGGCGGCGCGCGCCAAGCTCGAGGCCACAAAATCCGCGCCATGAGGCGGGGCCAGCGGCTCGCGTCGCGGCTTGGACTTTCGCTGCTGCTCTCTTGTGTGGTGTTGTTCTGGCAAGGCGCCTGCCTGGCCCAGCCCGAGCCGCCGCTTCAGGTCGAGGTCGTGCTGGTGGGGACGCTGGGGGACGATCCGGTCTTTGCGTCGCGCGTCACGAGCTGGTTCGACCCCGAGCGCTTTCAGGTTCGCGTGCGCCGGGCGCCCTTCCTCGAGCCCCAGCAGGTGCTCTCGCCGAGCAGTGACGCAGCCGTGCACGTTTGGGTCACCCTCCACGACAAGACGCTGGCGCGGCTGTATTTCGCCAGCGCTGGCGACAGCGCCGCCGGCACCGGCTACTTCTTGCGCGAGCTACGGCTCGAAAATGGCCTGGACGAGATTGGCGCGGAGCATGTGGCCGAGGTGCTCAACCTTTCGACTCAGGCCTTCTTGGAAAGAGAAGCCCAGAGCGCTCGCGAGCTGGTCGAGGAAACGCTGAAGACCGAAGTGGCGCCTGAGCCCCGCGCGGCGACCGCGGCCCCGTCGGTGGCAGAACCGAGCCCCGCACCCCCGCCGCCGCGCGACACGGCATCGCGCAGCGAGCCGGCCCGCAGCTGGGGAGCCCGCGTCGGTTATGGACTCAGCTATCGCGCCAACGAAGGCACCTGGCATGGCCCTTCGGCGGCGTTCGAGCTCGCGCTGTGGCGAAAGCTCGGGCTGCGCATAGCCGCGCAGGGCGCGCTGCCCGTCACGCAACGTGAGCTCGAGCCGCTCGAGGTGCGCTTTTACGGAGTCGCGTTCGTGCTGGCTGCCAGCTTGCGTCATGCACTCGGCGCCGGCATCGATCTAAAGTGGTTTGGCGGCCCTGCGCTCGATGTCGTGCGCTACGAGCCCGTGCGTTCGTTGAGCTCGGACTACGCCGTCGGCCAGGCCGCCACCGAGGCGCGACCCGGGCTTACCGCCGGTGTCGGCGCGCTCTGGGGCAAATGGCCCGTCGTAGCGCTCGTGGCTCAAGTCACGTTGCCCTTCACCAAGACGCACTACGACGTGGTGCGAGACGGAGCTCGCGAGGTGATCGGCCGCGCCAGTCCGGTCGTGCCCAGTTTGGGCGTCGAAATCGGCTTCTGACGTTCAGACGCCAGCGGCCAGCGGAGCCAGGGTAGGCCGCCTACTCCGGCAATGCTTGCAGCGCCGTCACCAGTTTCTCGCTGATCTTGACGCTGCCGCTCACGTTGGGATGAACGCCGTCCGTAAAGTCGGCCGGCGCTGTCCAGCCGCCGGTGTCGATGTAGAAGACCCTGGCGTCGCCGCCGGCTTTGCGAGCCGCCACCTGTGCCGAGATCTCGGCCCCAAAGTCACCCACGAAGGGGCGTAGCGCGGCGATCTTGGCCTGTGGATAAGCCGTACGCACCAGGCCGAGGAACGACAGATAAAGCGGTGCGAAGGTCCCACCGCCCGCACTGCGGTCGTTGGTGCCCTGGTTGATCACGACCAGATCTGGCTGCCAAGCGTCGCGCGGCACGCCAGCGTAGAACCAATTGAAAGCGTCTTGCGCTTTGGGCACACCGCCGTTGCCGACGATGGTCAAGCCTTGGCGACCAAAGCCAACCTGGCGCCATTCGGCTTGCAGGGCCATG
>DATDEV010000439.1:0-5566 GCA_036522995.1 Polyangiaceae bacterium | reverse complement strand
CTGGTACTGCCCCGTCCAGACCAGGTATTGCCCCTGGTCCAGGTGAAGCCTCCCGCTGGCGCGAGCTTGCTCCACGGCGCGCTGCGCATCCTCGACCAGGCTGGCGAGGTCGCGCCGCTCGTCGATGTCGACGTACACGTAACCCGCCAGCATCCCGGCCTCGCTGCGCAGCATGGGCGGCCCCTCGCTGAGCTTTACTTCGGCCAGATCCGCTACCTGGAGGTAGGCGCCATCGGGCGCGCGCACTGGCAAGAGCGCGATGGCTTCTGGCGTGGCGCGGAAGTCCTGGTTGAAGCGCACGCTGACCGTCAGCCGCCGCCGACCGTCGAGCGCCGTAGCCACGGGCTCACCGCCCACCGCGGTCTCGATGTCGTCCAGCAGCTTTTGCACCTGGATGCCGTAGCGCGCCATGGCGTCACGCCGCGGAATGATGTCGAGGTAGCTGCCGCCCAGCGAGCGTTCGTAGATCACGCTGCGCACGCCCGGTACCTCGCGCAAAATGCCCTCCAATTGCTCGCCGGCTCGCTCGATAGCCGGTAGCTCGCTGCCCAGCACCTTCACACCGACCGGCGTTCGCACGCCGGTGGTGAGCATGTCGATGCGCGTTTTGATCGGCATCGTGAAGGCGTTGGTCCAGCCAGGGAACTGCAGCGAAGCGTTCAGCTTCTGAACCAGCTCATCCCAGGTCTCGGGGCGCTCTTCCGGCCAGGCTAGGCCCAGCACGGCGCGCAGGGGCTTGGGCCACGACGCGAAGAAGCGCGGCACCTTTTGCTGAGGCCACGAGTCGGGTGGGTGCAGCTCGACCACCGTTTCGACCATCGACAGCGGGGCTGGGTCGGTAGGCGTTTCGGCGCGCCCGATCTTGCCGAAGACGCGCTTCACTTCGGGAAACTTGCGCAGCGCAGCGTCCTGGAGCTCGAGCTGACGCTTGGCCTCCTCGATGGAAATCGAGGGCATGGTGGTCGGCATGTACAGCATGTCGCCCTCGTTGAGCGGCGGCATGAACTCGCTGCCGAGACGTAGGAAGATCGGCACGGTCGAGAGCAGCGCGAACACGCCGATGGACAGCGTGGTGAGCGGTCTGCGCAGCGCGATGTGCACGAACGGGTCGTAAAAATGAATGATCGCGCGTGAGATCGGATGTTCCGCTTCCGAGCGCATGCGCCCGCGCAGCAGCAGGTCGCGGAGCGCCGGCGCCAGCGTGATGCTGAGCAGCGCGGCGGAAAGCATGACGAAGGTCTTGGTGAAGGCCAGCGGTCGGAACAGCCGGCCCGCCTGCTCGTTCAAGCCGAAAACCGGGATGAAGGAGGCCGCGATGATCAAGAGCGAGAAGAAGATGGCGGGTGTGACCTCCTGGGCAGCTTCGGCCAGTAGCTTGGCGCGTTCGAGGCGGGAGATGCCCGGTGGCGCGTGCTCCAGCTTCTTGTGACAGGCTTCGATCATCACGATCTCGGCGTCCACGGTGGCGCCGATCGCGATCGCGATGCCGCCCAGGCTCATGATCGTGGCCGGCACGCCGAACAGCCACATCGGGATGAAGGCCGTCGCCACCGCTAGCGGCAGGCTGATGATCGGCAGAGCTGCACTGCCGAGGTGCAAGAGGAAGATCAGGATCACCAGGCTGACCACCACCATCTCTTCGACCAGTGCGCTCTTGAGCGTGTGCATGGCCCGGTCGATCAAGCCGGAGCGATCGTAGGTGGGGACCACCTTGACGCCCTTCGGTAAACTGCTCCCCAAGTTGGCGAGCTTTTGCTCCACGCGCTCGATGACGCCGAGCGCGTTCTCGCCGTAGCGAGCGATCACGATCGCTCCGACCGTTTCCCCGCGTCCGTCCAGCTCGGCCAAGCCGCGCCGGACGTCCCCGCCCATGCGTACGCTGCCGACGTCAGAAACCTTCACCGGGGTGCCGCCGGGCCCGGCCCGGATGGGCGTGCTGGCGAGCTCGGTGAGGCTTTTCAGCTGCGCCAGGCCACGCACCGCGTATTCGCGCCCGCCCAGCTCCAGGCTGCGCGCACCGACTTCGCCGGTCGTCTGGCGCACGGCATCGGCCACGTCGCTGACGCTCAGGTCGAAGCTCCGCAGCTTTTCGGGATCGAGCAGCACCTGGTACTGGCGCTCGTAGCCGCCCACGCTTGCCACCTGCGACACGCCGCTGACGCTCTCGAGAGCGGGCTTCAGCGTGTAGTCCTGCAGCGTGCGCAGCTCGGAAAGATCGAGCTTGCCTGACTCATCCACCAGCGCGTAGCTGTACACCCAGCCGACGCCAGTGGCGTCGGGCCCCAGCATTGGCGTAACACCAGGCGGGAGCCGGCCCTGAATGCCGTTCAAGTATTCGAGCACGCGCGAGCGCGCCCAGTAGGGGTCGGTGCCGTCCTCGAACAGCGCGTAGACGAACGACATGCCAAACATCGAGAAGCCGCGCACGGCGGTGACGCGCGGCGCCGCGAGCAGCGTCGAAGAAATCGGGAACGTGACCTGATCCTCCATCAGCGTGGGGGAGCGGCCACGCCACTCGGTGAACACGATCACCTGCGGATCGGACAGGTCTGGAATCGCGTCGAGCGGCACCCGGCGGATGGCTTCGCGGGCCGCGAGGATGACGCCCAAATAGGCGAGGATGACCAACCAGCGGTGATGTGCTGACCAGGCAATGATGCGGGAAATCATGGTGCTGGGTCACTCCACGGGCGCTATGGCAGCGCGCAAGCGACTCTCCGAGTCCAGCAGGAAGGCCGCACCGGACACCACGCGCTCGTGCTCCGACACGCCGCGCCGGATCTCGAGCTCGTCGTTCGGCAGCACGCTGCCGGTCTCGACCGGCGCTGCGCGAAAGCGGCCGGCTCCTTCGTCCACGAACACATAGGCCGCGGTGCCGGTATCGATGACGGCGTCGCGCGGTACCGCCACGCTCGGCTGGGCCGCCAGCGCTGACAGCTCGATGATGCCGAACTGTCCAGGCAGGCTGTGGCCAGCCTGATTGGACAGCGAAAACCTCACTCGCACCGAGCGGGTCGAACGCTCCAGCTCGGGATAGATCAGGTCGACCTTGGCCGGTACGCCCGCCAGTTGCCGATCGCTCGAGCTGAAGGTCGCCTCCTGGCCGACTTTCACTTCCGAGGCGCGCGTCTCGGGCACGCTCGCCACCACGTACACGCGGGAAGGATCCACGATCTCGTAGAGCGTCGTTTCGGGCGTGACGAAGGCGCCCAGCACCGCGTTCAAACGCGCCACGTAGCCGGAGATCGGCGCGCTCACCGGTACGGAGCGAGTCACCACGCCCGAGCTCACGAGCCGCTCGGTGTGGCCGGCGGGAACGCCTAGCAGCTCCAGTCGCTTTTTGGCGCTCTGGACGGCCGGATCGCTTTGGCCGCCGAGCTTTACCAGGGCCACCAGCTCGGACTGAGCCTGGTAGATTTCTGGGCTGTAGAGCGACAGCAGCTCTTGGCCGGCCTTCACGCGCGCCCCGGTCTCACGCACCGCAATGCGTTCGATGTAGCCGCCGCTGCGCAGGTGGACCAGCGCGCGTCCACCCTCCTGCGGCTCGACGACCGCCGGCACGGTCAGCTTCCCGCTGCCCGGTAGAGCGCGCGCCTCTTGCGTTCTCACGTTGATGGCTTGAATCCGATCGAGCCGCAGCTCGAGCTCGGGCGCGACGTGCGGCGGCAGGCTCGGCGCAGCGCTGCCGCCCGAGCTGGCGCCGGCCGCCGACCCGACGGGTGCCGGCGCTGCTGGTGGTTTCTTGGGTGCGGGCTTCTGGCGCGCCTCGGGGATGGGCTCCAGGGTCATGTGGCAAATCGGGCACTCTCCCGGCTGCGCAGACTTGACCTCTGGATGCATGGGGCACTGGTAGCGCGGCACCTCCGCCGCGTGCGGATCGGCTCGCGCGTAAGACCACCAGGAGAAGGCGCAGGCGCTGGCAGCCAGCACCACCAGCAGCCAGCGCAGGCGCGCCATCCAGCGCATCGTGCGAGCCCCGGAGACGGCAGGTGTGGTTTCAGTGCTCATAGTGCTTCTCCGTACTGGTGCTCGGCGCGGAAACCCGGCCGAGCGCGAAATCGAGATCGGCGCTGCGATGTGCGAGCTCGGTCTCGAGCTCGACGATTTGCATTTCGGTATCCACCTGCTGAGCTTCGGCCTGCAGCAGCTGCTCGAGTCGGCCCTGACCGCTCGCGTAGGCGGCTTGGGCCAGCTCGCGCGCGCGCGTGGTCGCTGGCAAGACCTGCTCGCGCAGGACCGTCAGGCTGCTGCGCGCCGCGTTCACGGCTCCGCGCGCCTCCACGACTTCCAGCTCGATGTCGCGCTGTTTGGCCACCAGCTCCTCGCTCATGGCGTGCGCCCGGCCGGCCGCGGCGTGCTCGGAGCCCGAGCGCCTGCCCCACAGCCAGGGCAGCTTCATGCCCAGCGAGACGCCGAAGGAGTGCTCGTCCATCCCGCCCGAGGGCGGGAAGTAGGACGCTCCGATGCGTGGCGCAAACCAACCGTTGCGCGTGCGTTCGGCATCGGCTTGGGCCAGCTCGGCGTCGCGAGCCTTGCGCAGGGCGACCAGCTCGGGTCGTTCGCGGGTAGGCTCGAGCGCACCGGCGCCGCGCAGGGCTTCGGCAAGCAGCTGGCTGGTGAGCGCGCGTTGTTCGTCGGCGACCACCAGCGCTCGAGCGCGAGCGGTCTCGACTTCGGCCATGGTGACGTCCTGCAGCGAACCGCCGGCAGCATGGCGAGCACGGGCAAGGGTCAGCGTCCTCTCGGATACCTGCAGGTGAACCAGGTGCACGCGGTGGCTATTCAGCGCGCCGTGCTGGTCGAGCCTCGCGTGCGCCAGGCGCAGGGCGAGCGCGCGGCTCCTGACCGCGCCATCGGCTCGCATCGCCTCGCCTCGCAGGCTAGCAGCGCGCCTCAGGCTCGAGCGCTGGCCGGGCGCCGTCAGCTCTTGCTCCACCGCGATGCGGATCATGTTGGCGCGATCGATGGCGTAGGGCTCCTTCACCGGCACTCCCCACAGCTCGAGCATGAGCTCGGGTGGGGGAAGCTCGCCCTCGGCCTCGCTTTCCTGCTGGGCGGCCTCGGCGGCGCGGTTCGCAGCACGCGCCTCGGGCGTCATGTTCATTTGGGCCGAGGCGTGGGGGATGGACAGGCTCCAACACAGGGGGAGCCCCAATAAATAGGCGAATCGGGATCTCATGATCTGGCGTCTCCGAGAACGGGTTTGGCGCGCCCAACACGAGGGGTGCGCAGTCCGACGAGGTAGAGAGCAGGGGAGGAAACGCGGCGTCCGGGCGGACGACGCACGCACGACTCCCTCAGATCAACAGCGAGCAGTTCACGGCATAGACCGGCAGACCGTGAGGCGGTCCGCGCGCAGCGTACGACCGCGGTCGCAGCACATCAGTCGCGGCCGCTGCGGGCTCGAGCGTCGGCAAGAGCTCGGTCGGAGCGGCGGCCAGCACCTGGATATCGAGGCTGGGGCTCGACGCGGGCGTGGCTGCGCGCCGGTGGTCCTGGGCTTCACAGCAGCCGGCACGCTCGAGCTTGGGCGGCTCGGGCTGGCGCTGCGGCTCCACCTGCCGGG
>DATDEV010000438.1:0-6147 GCA_036522995.1 Polyangiaceae bacterium | reverse complement strand
AGCTTCAACCACACACCTGTTGTGCTCGAGCGCGGCTTCGGCGCCGGGAAGCTGCAGCCCGCGTCGTCCTCACCCTTCTGCACGACTATCGGTGTGTTTGCGCGAGGCTTTGGTCGAGGCGCCGCCATGCCTTCGCCCGCGGAGCCGGGGCTAGTCGGCGCTGGGGGCTCGAGCAAAAGTCGTCGCCAGCACGGCGATCTCGCGCGATTTCGTGTGAAAGCCGCGAACGCATGGCAGCAAGTGGATTGGCGTTCTAGGTTGCGCCGCATGTATTTCGAAACCATCGGCCAGATGAAGAAGACGCTCGTGCAACTCGAGAAATGGCTCGAGGCTGCCGCAGCGCACGCCACCGCGAAGTCGTTCGACCCGCACGTCTTTTTGGGGCTGCGCCTGGCACCCGATCAGTTTGCCCTGGCGCGTCAGGTGCAAACCGCGTGCGATACCGCCAAGCTGGCGGCGGCACGGCTGTGCGGCAAGGAAGCTCCCAAGCACCCCGACACCGAGCAGAGCCTGGACGAGCTCCGCGCGCGCGTGAAGAGCGTGGTCGAGTACCTGGATGGTTTCTCCGCTGCTGACTTCGAAGGCGCCGCGACTCGTCATGTGACGCAGCCGCGCTGGGAAGGGCAATTCATGACTGGTGCCGACTACTTCCTCGAGCACGCGCTGCCCAATTTCTACTTTCACGGCACGCACGTGTACGCCATCCTGCGGCACAACGGCGTCCCGCTCGGCAAGCGCGACTTCCTGGGCACGCTGAGCAAGCGCAACCCATGACGCAAGCTCCGGCGGCATTCGCGTCGCTAGCCTTGTCGCCGGCTCTGCTGGAGGTCGTCGCTGGTCTCGGCTTCGAGGCGCTCACCCCGATTCAGGCTCAGGCCATTCCGTCTCTGCTCGAGGGCAAGGACGTGGTGGGCCAGTCCAAAACGGGCAGCGGCAAGACGGCGGCCTACGCGCTGCCGCTGCTCAACGCGCTGGATCTGTCGCGACGTGAGGTGTTCGGAGTCATCGTCTGCCCCACGCGCGAGCTGAGCGCTCAAGTGGCGCGCGAGCTCAGGAAGCTGGGGCGCAACCTGGCAGGGCTTTCGGTGGTCGTGCTCTCCGGAGGTGAGCCAGTCCGAGACCAGAGCCGCACCCTGGAGAAGGGCGTACACCTGGTCGTCGGCACGCCGGGCCGGATTCTGGACCACCTGCAGCGACGCACCTTGAAGGTGCATCGCGTGGCGACGGTCGTGCTCGACGAAGCCGACCGCATGCTGGACATGGGCTTTCAGGAGGACGTGAGCAAGATCCTGAAAGCCCTGCCGCCCAAACGCCAGACGGTGTTCTTTTCTGCCACCTTCCCGGCCTCGATCCGCGCCTTGAGCACCAAGTACCAGAAGGAGCCGCTGCACGTTCGCATCGACGACGATGGTGACGAAACTGCGGCGAGAACCAAGGAGCTGGTGGTGCACGTCGGCGAAGAGCAGAAGCGGGCCACTCTGAGCTGGCTACTGACCCGCTACCCGCACGAGTCGGCGCTGGTGTTCGCCAACCTGAAGGTCACGGTCGCCGCCATCGCCCAGTCGCTGTCGAGCGCGGGCGCCAGCGTGGCGAGCTTGCACGGCGATCTGGAGCAGCGCGAGCGTGATCTGGTGCTCGCCAAGTTTCGCAATGGCAGCACGCGAGTGCTGATCGCCACCGACGTCGCCGCGCGCGGCATCGACCTGGAGAAGCTCGATATCGTCGTCAACTTCGAGCTGCCGAACCAGCCCGAGGTGTACGTGCACCGCATCGGTCGCACCGGGCGCGCCGGCAACGTCGGGCTCGCGGTTTCATTCTGCTCACGGGCCGAGCAGCCGCGCCTCGAAGCCATCGAGCTTTTTACCGGCAGCGCGCTGGTCGTGCTGGCGCGCGACGAGGCAGCTCCGGTTGCGAGCCCGAGCCCGCCGCGCGCGCCTGCAGCGGGCGCCAAGATGGAGACCTTGCGCTTGTCCGGAGGGCGCAAGGACAAGCTGCGCCCGGGCGACATCCTGGGCGCCTTGACCGGCGAGGCAGGCGGCCTGGCCGGTGACCAGATCGGCAAGATCGAGATCCACGAGCGCTTCAGCTACGTCGCGGTCGCCAAGAGCGTCGCCAAGCAGGCCCTCGAGAGCCTCAATCAAGGACGCATCAAGAAGAAACGCTTCAAGGCCGAGCTGGTGCGCTGACGCAGCGGCTCGCCTTCTGGAGGCAGAATGACGAAGCCACGCAAGTCCGCCACCAAGTCGAAGTCCAAGGCCAAGGCCCCGCCGAAGGCACGTGCCAAGTCCCAGGCGCGAGCCGTGAAGCTCCTTTCGGGAGGCAATCCGCAGATCGCCAAGGCCGACGGCGACGCCCCCGTGCAGCAGTACATCGCTGCGCTGCCTGGCTGGAAGAGCGACGTCGGACGCCAGCTCGACGCGCTGATCGTGCGCAGCGTGCCCAAGGTGCGCAAGGCCGTGAAGTGGAACTCGCCCTTCTACGGCATCGAAGGTCGAGGCTGGTTTCTGTCGATCCACGCCTTCACCCATTACGTCAAAGTGGCCTTCTTCGCCGGCGCATCGCTGAAGCCGCCGCCGCCGGGTGCCAGTAAGCACAAGGACGTGCGCTACCTCGACATCCGCGAAGGCGACACGCTGGACGAGGCGCAGCTCCGGTCGTGGGTGAAGCAGGCGGCCGCGCTCCCTGGCTGGGTCCCGTAGCCGCCTTGGGACTCAGCCCCAGCTGAGCTTCGTGAGCTGGATCAGATTACCGCAGGTGTCGTCCAGCATCGCGATGGTGGACCCCGTCACGGCCGTAACGGGCATGGTGAACTTCACGCCCTGGGCGACCAAGCGATCGTGCTCGGCCTGCACGTCGTCCACCAGGAACTGTATCGCTGGCTGTTTCTGCTCGCGGACCGCTTGCTGGTAGGCTTTACCCGCCGGGCTTTCGCTCGACTCCAGCACCAGCTCCACGCCGTCGGGCTCCTGCGACGAGGCGACCGTGAGCCAGCGGTAGCCGCCCTGTGAGAAGTCGGCCTTCTTCTGAAAGCCGAGCTTCTCCGTGTAGAACTTCAGCGCCTTTTCTTGATCGTCGACGTACAACTTGGTCCATTTGATACGCATGGCATGCTCCTCTGTTGGTCACATTGATTCGGGTCGCGCCAGCAGCTCGATCAGCCTTTCGCCCATCAGCTTCCAGCCGTAGCGAGCTCCGCCGAAATTCCGCTTCTGATCCTGCTGGAAGCCCGACTGCACGAGTGACAGCCGCGTGCCCGACGCCGTGGGCGTGAGCACGAAGGTCACGACGGTGTCGAGGTTACCGACGCGCCACGTGTAGCTGAGCTTTCGAGGTGCTTCGATCTCGAGAAAGCGGCAGTCCACGCTACCGTCCCAGCCGGGCTGCGGCGGCGCCTGCAACGTGAACGTCGCTCCCGGCTGGAGCTGGAGCTCGACGACGGGCAAGAGCCACTCCGTGAGCAGCGTGGGGTCGGTGAGCGCGCGCCACACCTTCTGTGGCGCATGCTGCAAATCGAATTCGAAAGAGAGCGCTTCGGTTTGCGACGGTGCGGTGTTTTCGACGAGGTTCATTCGTCCATCTTCTCCAGCAGTCGTTCCAGCCGATCGACGTGCTCGGTCCAGAAGGCGCGGTAGTGCGCGATCCAGTCGATGAGCGGCTTCATGCCGCGCGGCTGCACCCGGTAGTAGACGCAGCGCCCTTCGCGCCGCGCGTTCACCAAGCCGGCATCCTTCAACGCGGCCAGATGCTGCGAGACCGCCGGCTGCGAGATGTCGAAGCGCGCGGTGAGCGCCTTCACACCGGCTTCGCCGCGCGTGAGCGACTCGAAGATGGCCCGGCGGCTGGGGTCTGCCAGCGCCTGAAAGACCTTGTTTTCGGCCACGGCCGCGCTCTGCATGACTCAACTCATAAGCTACGGCTTATGAGTTGTCAAGGGCTGCCAGGAGCCCTGCGCCCCGCGGCGGGCAGCCGCCCTAAAGGTCGCGCCAAGGCGCCGCAGCCCGAGCGCCCTCGTTCGTGAGCTGCGCGAGGGCGGGACCCTGTCGTCCGCGCTATACGTCGTGACGATGCGGCTCACGGTGCACAGCGACTACAGCCTTCGGGTTCTGATCTACCTGGCGGTCAAGCGTGGGGAGCTGGCGACGATCCCCGAGATCGCCGAGGCTTTTGCGATTTCGCGCGGCCACCTGATGAAGGTGGTGAACGAGCTCGGCCGCCTGGGCTACGTGGAAACCTCGCGCGGGCGTAAAGGTGGGATGACGCTCGGCAAGCCTGCCGAATCGATTCGCGTCGGGCAGCTGCTGCGCGAGACCGAGGAGAGCCTGGCGCTGGTCACCTGCTTCTCCAAGGCCGAGCCCGGCCAGGGCTGTAAGATTGATGGCTTCTGCCGGCTGAAGGGGATCCTCGCCGAAGCCCAGCGGGCGTTCTTCGACGTGCTCGATCGCTACTCGCTGGCCGACATCGTGGACGGCCGCGCGGCACCGTTGAGGCGACTTTTGCAGCTGGTTTAGCCGCTAGCGCTTGCCCAGCACCAACCCTCGGGGTAAAAGATATACATAATGTATATGTTAAGAGTCACGACAGCCACCGTGCTCGGGCTGCTGGCGTGCTCGGGCTGTAGCGATCCGGCGCCAGCGGCCGAACCCAGCCAACCGCAGGGCTGGCTCGACGAGCTCGCGCTGCGGCAGGTAGTCGATCTCGACCCCGACCCGCACGTGCTCGAGCTCAACCTCGAAGCGCGCGTTGAAAGCGTCGAGCTCATCCCGGGCAAACCCACCCCCATGTGGACCTACGACGGCGGCCTGCCAGGCCCGTTGATTCGCGCCCAGGTCGGCGATCGGGTGATCGTGCATTTCAAGAATTCGCTGCCGGAGCCCACCACGATCCATTGGCACGGCCTGCGCATCCCGGCGGCCATGGATGGCGCGGTCGGGCACAGCCAGAGCGCCATCGAGCCGGGAGCCAGCTTCGACTACGACTTCGTCCTGCCCGATGCGGGCACGTTCTGGTACCACCCGCACTTCAACTCGGCGGCGCAGGTCGGCAACGGCCTGTATGGTCCGATCATCGTCGACGACCCGGCCGAGCCGCCTGGCTTGGGCGATGAGGTCGTGATGATGCTCAGCGATGCTTCGGTAAACGATGCGGGGCAGCTCGAAGCACCCAACGGTGGTGGTGACTTCGGAACGCTGTTCGGACGCGAGGGCAACCTGGTCCTGGTCAACGGGCGCGTGAACCCGACCATCCACGCGCGCGCGGGCCTGAGGCAGCGCTGGCGCGTGATCAATACCGCGAAAGCGCGCTATTTCCAGCTAGGTTTGGCGGGCCACGACTTCACGCGCATCGGCGGTGACGGTGGCCTCACCGAGGCGCCCACGCTCTCGCCCAGCGTACTTTTGGCGCCGGCCGAGCGCGCCGACGTGCTCGTCGAGCCAGGCAGCGCGGGACCCACGCAACTGGCCGATGGCTTGACGGTGCGCTGGCTGCCCTACGACCGTGGCTTCGGCAGCGTCTACAATCGCCCGGAGGAGGACGTGCTCCGCATCAGCTTCACGGACGAGGCGCTGGCGCGTTCACCTGCCTTGCCGGAGCTCGGCCGAGTCATCCCGGCCATCGATGTGGCGGGCGCCACGCCGGTGGATATCGCGCTCACGCTCGACATTCCAGAAGACGGACCGCTCAGCATGGGCATCAACGGCGTGCCGTTCTCGGAGGCCGACCACATTGCCGCTCGAGTTGGCGAAACGCAGGTGTGGACGGTCAAGAACACCTTCGAGTGGGATCACCCGTTCCATCTCCACGGGTTCTTCTTCCAGGTGCTCGACGTGAACGGCGTCAGCCCCGCCGTGCGTGAGTGGAAGGATACGGCGAACCTGCCGGTCAACGGCACGCTGCGCTTCGCCGTTCGCTTCGACGAACGTCCCGGCATGTGGATGTTTCACTGTCACATCCTCGACCACGCCGACGCCGGCATGATGGGCATGCTCCAGCTGCGGTAAAGCGCTCGCGCGGCTGGTGTCACTCGTAGCGGAGCGCGGCCAACGGATTCATGCGCGCGGCTTTGCGCGCGGGGAAGACCCCGAACACGATACCCACCAGCACCGAGACCCCGAACGCGATCGGCATCGCAATACCGGGCAGCACGAACGG
>DATDEV010000437.1:0-7171 GCA_036522995.1 Polyangiaceae bacterium | reverse complement strand
AGGCTGGCGCGCACCAGTGCGCCGGCGTCGCGGCCGAGCGCTTCGTAAAAATCGGCGGGCACGTCGCCTGGCTTCAGGCTGGGAAAGCTGCCCGCCGACAGCGCGAAGCGCCGCCCATTCAAGCTGCCGATTAGCTCGGCGCCCTCGAGGCCGAGCGCCAGCAGCGGCGCCAGGCGCTGCTCGCGCAGCCCCGCCACCAGCTCGGTCACGCAGCTGCGTGGTCCGAGCACCGCCAGCGCCTCGATGTTCTGGCTGCGCCACTCGCGGATGGGAAAGCGCGCTTGTCCAGCCCGCTCCGACTTGGCACGACAATCGAAACCGCCACTGCCTACGCGACCCCAGCGCGCCAAATTGCGGCGCTCGAGCTCCTTGCCGATCGCATCCAGCTGATCGATGTCGCTTACGCCGAGCAAGAACGAGAGCTCGGAGAGCACCAGGTCGGGAGTATCGCGGAGCAGCAGCACCGGTGCATTTCCGGACACCGCCCAGGTCGCGGCCTGCTCGGCCGAAGCGTCGGTGACGCCTGCCACCAGCGCCAGCGCACCCGCGTCCGCGAGCTCGCGCAGCACGTCGCCCACCCGGTGAGCGTCCGAAGCCTTGACCACGATCGACAGGCTAGTCGCCGACGGCAGCGCCGCGGCCAGCGCATCGGCCAGGCCCCGCGCCACGCTCGCCGAGCGCCGCTCGGCGTCGGGGTCGCCGATTTCCAGCGCCAGGCCCACGAAATAGCCTGGCAGCTCGGCGTTCGAGCTGGCGCTGGCAGCCAGCTCGAGCAGCTCGACCGAAGACTCGCTCGGACGGGCCAGCCCGGGGTGCGAGTCGAGCAGGCGTCGCGCCAGGCGTGCGTCCTTGTTCTCGATCGCCTGCCGAATCAGCCGTTCGCGAATCATGCGCCGCAGCCACACCTCGGGCGCCGACAGCGAGGTGTGCCGCGCCTTGGCCTCGAGCTGAGCCAGCCGGGTCTCGAGCGTGCGGGCGGGCAAGCTCTTGAGCACCGACTCGGCGCGCACGCGCGCGCGATCGCCGAGCTCCGCCGGAGCCGCCGCGAGGTAGCTCGCCAGCGCCAGCAGCGCCTCCTCGTAGCGATGGCTGCGAAGCGCCGCCTGCAGTCTCAGCTCCGAGCAGATCAGGCGCTCGGCAGGATCGACCAGCTTGCCCTCCAGCGGCGCCAGCTTGGCCAGCGCCAGCGCGGGCTGCTGCCGCGCGAGCAAGAGCCGCGCCGCTGCGACCTCGGCAAAGTCACGCACGCTGGGTGAGCGAGATGCCCGCGCCTCGTCGATCAGGCGCGACGCCTCGGACTGATCGCCCTCCACGATGCTGATCCAGGCCGACAGCAGGCGCACGTTCGCGCTGCGCGGGTCCTCGGGGAAGCGGGCCAAAAAGTGCTGCAGAAGCGGGCGAAGGAGCGGCCAGCGCGCCTCCTCCTCCTCGAAGAATCGCCGCTGAATGCCGCGAAATGCCAGCTGAGCGCTCTGCGTCTCGCTCAAGCTGGGAGTAGGCTCGCGCGGCTCACTGCCTCCGCCGCAGCCGAGACCAGCCAGGGCCAGGGCGAGCACGACGAGCCGAGTGACCAGAACACGAACCATGCAAGTGACCGAGCAGAGCGCGGCTTCGAAGGCGGAACAAGTGGCACGTAGCCGGCCGGCCGTCGAGCGCTGGCTCACCTGGTCGGGACTCGTACCGCTGCCGGTGTTTTTGGTCCTGCACCTTTCGACCGAGCTTTATCGGTCGTTTGCGTCCGACGTGGGCGATCTGGTGCGGGCGGCGCCGACCGCCTTCGAGCTCGTGACGCTGGCGCTCTTGGTGTGGGCGCCGCTGGGCGTGCACGCGGCTCTCGGCGTGTGGCTGATGTTCGGGCGACACGAGGCGCGCGCCGTGGACGTCGCTCGCTTGCCGCGCGCCCTGGCGCGCGCATGGGCCATCGTGGCGCTGGCCTTCCTGGTCTATCACACGCGCGAGCTGACCGGCCTGGTCTGGCTAGGCGCGGCCGACACGCGCGATCTGGGTTTCTTGCTGGTGGCGAAGCTGTCGAGCACGCGCGGAGGCGTGCCCCTGCACGCCTCCGCTTACCTGCTGGGCCTGCTCGCCACGCTGGCGCACGCCGGACTCTCGACGCATCGCGGCTTGCTCGCCGAAGGGCTGCTGCCGACGCCCGCCAAGCGGCAGCGCTCGGCGCGCGCGTGCGCCGTGCTCGCGACGCTGCTGTTCGGCATGGGCGCCCTGGCGGTCATTCGCGTCGCCAGCGGCGCGCTTTTGCACTAAGACCCCCGCAATGCCGAAGTGTTACTTCTTGACGTTGTGCGGCGGCTCGAGCCTGGACCAGCACTCCAACAACGTGACGCTGTTCAACATCGTCGAGCAAGTGAACCTGCAGCCCAACATGGAGCCGCCGCCCGGCGCCTTTTTGCCGCTCGAGGTGCACGCCTACTTCACGCTCGGCCCGGGCGAGCTCTCCCAGCCGTTCGAGGTGCGCTTCGCGCTGGTGGCATCGTCCGGGCTCGAGCTGCTGACCGACGCCACGTCGCACCGCTCCTCCACGCCGCGCTATCGCACGCGTTCGCTCGGAGTGCCTGCGCCGGCGGTGCCCGGAAACTACCAGCTGTGCGTCGACATCAAACAACCCGGCAGCGATGGCTTCACACGCGACGCGCAGCAGTGGCCGCTGGTGGTTGCTCGCCTGGAGCCGCGGCCCACAGTCGTGCATTGACGCGCGCGGCCGGCCGTTTTGTGGCAGGGTAGGCGTCGCTTCTGCATGGACACCGTCCAAATCCACGGCCTCTCGTGCCGCTGCATCATCGGCATTCGCGCGCGCGAGCGGCGCGTGCAGCAGCGCGTGAGGCTCGACATCGAGCTATCGCTCGATCTGGAGCGCGCGGGCAAGAGCGGGCGCATCGCGCACACCGTCGACTATTCGCGCGCCACGAGCGAGCTCATCGAGCTACTCAAGTTTCGCTGCTACTTGCTGCTCGAGGTGGCGGCCGAAGAGTGCGTGGGCTGGCTGTTCGCTGCTTACCCGGGCGTGCAGGCCGTCGGTCTGAGCATCCTCAAGCCGCAGGCGCTCGCCGGCCAAGCCGAGTCGGGAGGCGTGCGCATCTCGCGCAAGCGTCCGCTCGAGGCTGCACGCATCGCGACCGAGTTCGGCTTCGTGCAATCGCAGCTCGAGACCAGTGAAGCCAGCATCTCGCTGGTCGGCCTCGACGCGGGCCGCAGCCTCACCGTCCAGGCGCTGGGAGCCGACGCCGCGCTCATCCTGCCGCTCAGTGGACGGCTGGAGACCGATCGCCCGCTGCTCGCCCATCAGCCCGCGCTGCTGCCGTCGACCACGGTGTGCACCAACCGCGACGCCGTGGGTGGGCTGCTGGTGGTGTGCGCGCAACGCGAAAAATCCACTTGAGAGGTGCGCGCCAACCGCACGGGAAGAGTGCGATTTCTGGCGACAGGTAGTGAGATGTAAGGAAAGGCAGGATACTTTTGCCTGGTACGGCGGCCGACCTTTTGAGATAAACGCGCGTCGTTCGAGCCATCGAGCGGAGGAAACGCCATGGGACCTGCCAGCCAAGCTCTTCCGAGTGACCCCGCCAGCGCGGGAAAAACCGAGCCTCCGGCTGCCTCCGAGCGCAGTCGCCTGGCGAGCGAACGCCGCATCCCCACGGCGCGCGAAACGCTGGGCACCTTGCCGGACTACGAGGGCGACGAGATCGACTTCGAGGCCCACGACACGATTCCAGCGCCGCCGTGGCTCGACGACGACCTCGGCGCTCCGAACAAGACGCCGTAGCTCGCCGTAGCTATTTGGCTAGCGGGGCACTACTTTTCGGCGCTTCGGAGGTCTCGATCTTGAATCGTGCATCATCGCTCGCGCTTCGTTCGCTGTTGGTCCTGTGTCAGCTCGCGCTGATTCTCGCGTTCTCGAGCTCGGCCCACGCCGCGGGTCGCGTGGAGTGGAAGAGCAAGGCAGTCAAGGAGCGCGACGACAAGTCGTGGCGGCTCGAGGTTTCGATCTACATGCCGAAAGCGCCGGACGTGCCGCACGTGCCGATGAAGTTCGAGTTCCAGCCCACCGCCTACTACGCCCGCGACATGACCGACGGCGACAAGCTGGTCGAGCACACCGTCCCGCTCACCGATCGCCAATCGCTGATCGAGAGCGTCGACGTCGGCTTCCTCGACAGTGGCTCGGGCAAGATCGAGCCGCGCACACGCTTCAGCTTCAAGGTGACGCGCGCCCACGGCTACGAAGCCGGTGAGTACAAGGTCACGATCAAGGACACGCGCAACGGCCAGACCGTTGGCACAGCGACGACGCTGAAGTTCCAGGGCGAAAACGAGACCATCGACCGCCGCGCCATGGTCTTCGCCTCCAAGGGCGACAAGAAGAAGGACGAGAAGAAGGCTGACGCCGCGGGCGACAAGCCGGCCGAAGAAGCTGCCAAGAGCGACGAAGCCAAGACCGACGAGGCTCCCGCTGACAGCTCCCCGCCGCCCGCCGAGGAGGGCGACGCGCCCCCCACCATCGAGGAAAAGCCCGGCGGCTGCGGCTGCAAGGTCGCCGGTGGCGGCAGCTCCTCCAACCTGGCAGCGCTCCTGGCCCTCCTGGGTTTGGTAGGCCTGGTCTCACGGCGCGCAGCTGCGCGCCGCGCTGCGTAAGTCACTCCCTCCGCCTCGCGAAGAGGGATTGAACAGGAAGGGTGGAAGGGTGGAAGGGCGCGCGAGGGGATGTGGAGCATCCCTCGCATGGCTCCCGTGGGGTCGCGTCAGGGTGCCAGGTCTGCGAGCGGCCTCGATCGCGACCAGCCCCATCCCCCCCTTCCACTCTTCCACCCTTCCTGTTGGCTCCCGCGCTCAATGAGACTGCTGCGTGACGTACTGCACCAGCCGCGCGATGCCTGCGTCGAAGACGGCGGGCGGCGTGAGCAGGCTCACGATCACGTAGGGCTCGGCTTCGAAGTCGTAAAACCAGCCAGGCTGCACTAGCACGCTCTGCTCTTCGAGCAGCCCCAGCACCCAGGCCTCCTCGCTCTTCAGCGCCGGCAATTGCAGCACGGCGCTCCAGCCGGCGTCGGCGCGTAGCAGCGTGAGCGGCGTGCCAGTGAGCGCGCTCGACAGCGTCGAAAGCGACGCGCGACAACGAGCGAGGATCGCCGCCGTCGCGCTGCCGCAAGCGGCGAGCAGCTCCGGCAGCGCCAACTGAATCGGCGTGCCCACCGACAGGTAGCTGTCGGCGATCAGCTCCAGGCGCTGGGCGGCGGCGCGGCGCAGTGGCTCGGGTCCGTCGATGACCGTCCAGCCCAGCTTGAGCTGAGGCAGGCCGGCGAGCTTGCTCAAGCCGCCCAGCGAGAACATGAGGCCTGCACCCTGGGAGCGCAGGTCGCGCGCGCGTCGGCGCTGCCCGGGCTGCCAGGCGTATTCGAAAAAGACTTCATCGACGAGCAGCGGCAGCCCGTGCGCCTCGAGCGCGGCTTGCTCACGCGCGTCGAGGTAATGGCCGCTGGGGTTGTTGGGTGACACCACGACGATGGCCCGCGCGTGGGGGGCGGCAGCGACCGCGCGCCCCAGCGAGTCCAAATCGATGTGCCAGGCGCCGTCGTAGGCCAAACGATACGGAATCGCCGCCACCCCTTCCAGCACGGCCAGGTGCTCGAACAGCGGGTAGGAAGGCGCCGGCACCAGCACCGCGTCGCCCGGATCGCACAGCAGCTTGAACAGGAAGGAGTAGGCCTCGCTGCTGCTGGCGGTGAGCAGCACGTCGTCCGGTGCAGGGCCAGAGCCGAAGACCTGCCGAGCGACGGCCTCGCGCGCCGACGCCAGGCCGAGTGCGTCCGGCGCATACGCCGTGGCAAGGGCCGTGGCCCGAGCCACGCCCTCGAGCAAGGCTGCGTTCGGAATGCCGGCGTTGCTTTGAGTCAGATCGAAGCGAGGCGCGCCCGTCTTGCGCAGCAGCTCCGCCAGCGAATTGAGGCTGGCGTCTCCGGACGCGCGCCGTGAAAACACGCGCTCAGTATAGACGCCCGCCGGGCGGCGATGCGACAGTAGTAGCTGCCTGATGCCCCCTCTCGACACAGAATGGCCGAACTTCGACGGCGTGCCCGAAGACGACTCGTTGATTTCGGCGCGCCCGCGCGGGCAGAAGCTGGCGCGCTACGTGTGGTGGGACGGCGAGGTGCGCGAGGCCGACTCGCTGAGCGTGCACTACTACGCCAACGCCCTGCACTACGGCACCGCGGTGTTCGAGGGTATTCGCTGCTACCCCACCTCCCGGGGTGGGGCGCTGGTGCGCCTGGCCGATCACGTAGAACGGCTGATCTCGTCGGCGCGGCTGTACGGCATGAAGCTCCCGTTCGGCGCCGACGAGCTGGCGCGCGGCGCGCTGGAGGTGACCCGGCGCAACGGCATGCAGAATGGCTATCTGCGGCCGCTAGCCTACTTCGGCGCCGGCCCGATCGATTTGCGGCCCAAGAAGGAATGCCCCGTGCGCGTGTTCATCGCGGTGCGCGAGCTGGGGACGTTCCTGGGTGAAGACGCGCTGCGCAACGGCATCCGCGTGACCATCTCCAGCTGGCGTAAGTTTCATCACACCATGCTGCCGACCATGGCCAAAGCCAGCGGGCACTACGCCAACAGTGTGCTGGCCGCACACGAAGCCATGGACCGCGGCTACGACGACGCCATCCTGCTCAATCAAGACGGCACGGTGGCCAGCGCCACCGGCCAGAACGTGTTCTTCGTGAAGGCCGGCGTCGTCCACACCAACGACGAGAGCTCGTCGATCGTGCCGGGCATCACCCGCGATTGCGTGCTGGCCATCGCCAACGACCTGAATATACCGATCCGCATCCGCCCGTTCACGCGCGAGGATTTGCTGCGCGCCGACGAGGTGTTCATGACCGGAACCGCCGCCGAGGTGACACCGGTGCGCGAGCTGGACGGCGCCGAATTCGTGACCGGCAAAAACACGCTCGGCGCGCTGTTCCAGCGCGCCTACCTGCGCGCCGTCACCGGCAAGGACGACGCGCGGCTGCCCTGGCTGAGCTTCCTCAAGTAGCCGCAAGTCTCCCAGCCCCAAGCTGCACGACCCGCCCAGCAGCGCGACAAGCGCCCGCCCAGCAGCGCGACAAGCGCCCGCCCAGCAGCGCGACAAGCGCCCGCCCAGCAGCGCGACAAGCGCCCGCCC
>DATDEV010000436.1:0-3923 GCA_036522995.1 Polyangiaceae bacterium | reverse complement strand
CGAGCTGGGAGGGATTCACTGATGCGCACCGTGATCGGTTGCTCGCTACTGGCGCTGCTGCTCTGGGCGCGACCTGCCTCGGCAGAAGACGTTGGTGCGTCCGACAGCGCCGCGGCGGCGGCGCTCGGCACGCACCAGAAGCACGTGCGCTTCGACCTCGGCCTCCGCACACAGTTCGTGTCCAGCGCCGGCCTCGACCCCTTCTCGCAGGACGACGTGGTCCCGCAGTTTGCGATGGCTGCTTCGTGGGCCTTCTGGGCGCGGGATCGCCTGTCGCTCGCGGCAATGGCTGGCTTCGACTACGGCAGCCTGTCGTCTCAAGCGCGCGGCAGCGAGACCTCGCTCGGCGTGGCGCGTTTCACGCTCGGGCCCGAGGCGCGCTACCACGTGCTGCGCCTGCTGGTGGTGACGGCCAAGCTCGCGCCCACGCTCACGCACGAGGACGCGACGATCTCGACCGGTCTGGCCCAAGATCAATCCAAGGTCGCCTGGAAGCTCGGCTTCGACGCCACCGCGGGCGCGGCCGTGGAGGTGTTCGGCTACCAGAGTGGCGAGTCGCACCGTCCCCGCCTGTGGCTCACGGCCGAAGGCGGCTACGGCTGGACCGCCCCCACCGACTTGACGTTCGAGCCGGGCAGCGGCGCCCCGCAGCGCCTGGAGCCACTCGAGCTGGGCGAGCTTTCGCTGTCCGGACCCCTGTTTCGCCTCACCGGCGCACTGAGCTTTTGGTGAAATCGACGCTTGGCCCACATCCGCCGACATTTCGCGTACTTGCGAATGGCCGTTCTGCACGATGAGGCAACTGCCCGGTGGACTCAATCATGGACCTTGCTAGAGTGACCCCTGTGCAAGTCGTGCTCCGGAAGCTCGGTCGCGGTTCGCGGGCCGTAGCCGGTCGCCTGGTTCGGGCCCCGCGCAAGGGTTCCGTCGTGGTGATCGAGTTCTCGGATGGCATGCACGAATACGTGACCACCCCGGTCAAGCGCGTTCTGCGCGTTGCCGCCCGCGATGTCTTCTATATCGAGACGGTCAACAGCCGCTATCGATTGGAAGTGCGGGATCGCGAACGCGCGCTCGAAGACGCTTCCAGCGGCTAAAACTGTGGCGCTGCGCCGCGAAGCGCAGTACTAGGGCCCGGTCATGGGTAAATTCGATAGCCGCGCTTCCGTGAAGATGACTCGCCGCCGCCGCCAGGCGAAGAAGAAGGCGCGCATCGCGCGCAAGGCCGACGTCACGCGCGTGGCGCGCAAGGCAACTGCCAAGCCGACGACCCGCAAGAAGTCCGCCGCCGCCAGCGCCAGCTGAACGCGGCTGCCGCGGCCGCGCGCCTATTCGCTGCTCGCGCTGCCGTCTGCGCGAATGGTGCGCGAAGCGAACTGTTTGTCGGGCGTGGCCGCCTCGGGGGGCGGAAGCGGCTCCCCGAGCAAACCGATATCGCCGGAGATGCGGCGCTCGCGCACCAAGTGCCAGCCGCCGTCGTCTCGCCAGGTCTGCTCCACGCGGGTCGCCCGCATGTTGCCCTCACCCTGGCGTTGCCAGCCGTAGTCGACCAGCACGATGGCGCGATCCGGGTCGGGCAGAGAAAGGCTGGCCATTTCCACGTCCACGATGCGCAGGGCCTGGCCCCATGCCGCGTGTCGCTTCATGAAGTCCGATTGAGCGGCCTTCGCGGTGTGCGACACCGCCACGTCCATCTGCCCGAAACGCGCGGCTAGATTCAGCTGGGTCGCGGCTTCGGTGGCGCGCTCCGCGGGGCTCGGCGGCATCATGCACGCGGGGGCGAGCAGTGCGGCGGAGAGCAGGAAGACCGGGCCGAGCTTGCACATGGGGATGGGGCTAGCAGAGGCGCGGTGATTGGGGAAAGAATCCGGCGCCCTGGACGTAGTAGCGTGTAGACTCATTCTAGAGGAAAGGGGACTGCTTTCTATGCGACATCGGTCGTTGGGGCTCTCGCTGGTCACACTCGCGCTCGTCGGGTGCGGTAACACGAACGAAGGCGGTTCCCCTCCGGGAGCGTCAGGCGCGGCTGGAGCGTCAGCTGTTGGCGGCGCTGCTGGGAGCTCCCCCGGCCCAGGGTCGAGCGGCAGTGGCGGCAAGCTCCCCGATGACGGCGCGGTGCCGCCGGCACAGGCACTGTCCAAGCTCGACTTGCTGCTGATGATCGACAACTCGCGCAACATGCTCGAGAAGCAGCGGCTGCTGCTCGATGCGCTGGACACGCTGCTGGGGCAGCTCACCGGCAGCATGGCCATGCAAGACATCCACGTCGGCGCCATCACCTCCAGCCTGGGCTCGCATGGCTCGAGCGACGTCAGAGACGTCTGCACCAAGGTCAGCGACGACGATCACGCGCAGCTGCTCGGTCAGCTTCGGCCTGGACTCACGACCTGGAACAGCAGCGGCTTTTTGAAATGGGATCCGGCGCAGTCGGCGACGCCGCCCGGTGCCTCGACCCTGCTAGCCCTCACGGAGGAGCTCACTACGCTCGTGAATGCTGCGGGCGACCAGGGCTGCGGTTACGAGGCATCGTTCGAAGCTTGGTACCGCTTCCTGGTCGACCCGGAGCCCCCGTTGACGGTGGCGCGCCCCGAGACTTCGGGGCCAGCGGCGCCGCAGGGCATCGACGAGACGCTGCTGGCACAGCGCCGGTCGTTTCTGCGTCCAGATTCGGTGCTGAGCATCGTGGTGCTCTCCGACGAGAACGACTGCTCGATCGTCGACAGCGGCTTCGGTTGGCTCGTGACCCGCAGCACGGCGATGTCCAACATGTATCGCGCCACCTCCGAATGCGCGACCGATCCCAATTCGGCCTGCTGCCGTTCGTGCGGCGCGGGCGGCCCGACCAAGGCCGGCTGTTCCGACGTCGCCCTCGATCCGCTGTGCTCCGTCGACAAATACCTGACGGCGGAGACCGACAGTTTGAACCTGCGCTGCTGGGATCAGAAGCGCAGGTTCGGCCTCGATCTGCTCTATCCCATCTCGCGCTATGTCGATGCGCTCACGCGCCAAACCGTGCCAAACCGCGCCGGACAGGCCGTGCCCAATCCGCTATTTGCTCGAGCTGGCAGCATGCGGCATCCGTCGCAGGTCGTGCTCACCGGTATCGTGGGCGTGCCCTGGCAAGACCTGGCAGACGAGGCCAGCCTGACCGGCACGGGGCTCACGCTGCTGGGCCCGGCCGAGCTCACCAGCGCCGGCCGCTGGAGCGTGATGCTGGGCGATGCTTCCGCCACGCCGCCGGTGTTGCCCAAGGATCCGTTCATGCTCGAGACGCCGCTGGATCGCAGCACGCTCGGGCTGCCAGACCACCCGCTCGTACCAGGCGCGCGGCCCGTGGCTGCTACCTCCACGGATCCGGAGGCGACGCTCAACGGTCACGAGTTCGTGAATCCACTAAACCGGTATCTGCAGTATGCCTGCAGCTTTCGGCGCGCCGAGCCGCTGACTTGTGATCAGGCTGCGCGTGACGCTGGGCGGAGCTGCGACTGCTACGAGGCGGACCTGGCAATGAACAGTCCGGCGTGTCAACCGCCAGGAGGCGGTCCCGCCGTCAGCACACAATACTTCGATGTCGCGGCTCCCGGCCTGCGCCACTTGGAGCTGATGCGCGCGCTGGGCGACGCTGCCGTGCCGGCGTCGGCGTGCCCCAAGGTGCTGGACCAAGCGTCGCCGGACTACGGCTACCGCCCGGCGATGCGGGCGCTGGCTGCCCGCCTGGCGACGGCGCTGGACCCCTGAACGGCGCCAGCGAGCCTAGAACGCGCTGGATACGACCATGTACTTCTGGAGGCCGCTCGGGGCCTCCGAGTCGAGGCCTCGCGCGACGCCCAGCCGCAGGTTGCCGTACGAGAAATAGCCAAAGATCAGCTCGAGCCACAGCTCGGCGCCCACGCCGGCGTGAAAGACCTCGAACGGGTCATCCA
>DATDEV010000435.1:0-4500 GCA_036522995.1 Polyangiaceae bacterium | reverse complement strand
CGAAGTCGCGCGCCGCGGCGTGCCGGAAGGTGGCCGCGTGCGTGAAGGCGCTGGCGGCGGCGGCGGCGGCGCTCACGAAATGCACGGCGCCAGCGCGCCCGAGGTAGTCTCGCGCGACCTCGGCAGCCACAGCGGTCGTGCTCGCGCAGCAGTACTGGGCCGCCGCGAGCCGCTGTTGACCCTGCTCACCGACTGGGGCGAGCAGGCGCTGGCGTGCGTAGCGGTCCATCAGCCACCGGCGATGGCGGGCACGATGCTGATCTCGTCGCCAGCTTTGAGCTTGGTTTCCAGACCATCGAGGAAGCGAATGTCCTCGTCGCCGACGTAGATGTTTACGAAGCGGCGCACGCCCTTTTCGTCGAGCAGGCGATCGCGCAGACCCGGGTGCTTTTGCTCCAGGGTTTCGATGACGGCTTTGACGGTTTCACCGGGGGCTTGGATTTGCTCTTCGCCGCCCGTGAGACTGCGGAGGGGAGTAGGGATGCGGACAGTGATCATGGTTTGTCTTCGGGGTTGGGGTGGGGGGATCAGCGGGACGGGCGAAAACGCGAGGTCAGGCGGCGCACTCGGGCGTCAGGTACCGGGCCTCGTTGATGTCGACGATGGAAGGGGAAGAGCCGCATAGGGCGCAATCGCTGCGAGCGGAAGCGAGAACGTGGCGCAAGCTGTCGCGCTGCCCGTCATAGGTGTAGAGCGCGCCGTAGGCGCTTTCATCCCCCGCCAGGACGCGCAGCGCCAGCTCGGCCAAGAGCGCGCCGCAAAAGCCGACGACGGGGCCCATCACGCCGGCTTCCGAGCAACCTTGCTGCGCGCCGGGCGGCACGTCCTCGAACAGGCAGCGATAACAAGGCGCGCCGCCGGCCGCTACGGCCCAGGCCGTCGCCACGAAGCGCACGGCCGCTCCGTGCACGATCGGGCGACCTTCGAGGTGCGCCGCGTCGGCGGCCAGGAACTTGGTGGCGAAGTTGTCGGCGCCTTCGATGACCACGTCGACCTCGCGCGCCAGCTGGCGCGCGTTTTCCGGCAAGAGCCGCGTGCGAATGGGCACCAGCCGCTCGGGCGCGGCGCCAGCCGCGGCGAGCGCGCGAAGCGCTGCGCTCAGCTTGTCGTGTCCGACGTCGGCGTCGGTGTACAAGATCTGGCGGTGGAGGTTGGTCTCGTCGACCAAGTCGTCGTCGCACAGCCACAGCTCCAGGTCCGACGCTCGCGCCAGCACTGCGGCCACCGGGCAACCCAGCCCGCCGAGCCCCACGATCAGGGCACGCTTGCGCGCTCTCGGCTCAGCCATGATCCTTGGAGCTGAAGTACTCGTCGAGGCTGAAATAGCGCTCGCCGGTGTCACACAGGATGGTGACGACGTTCTTGCCCGGCCCCAGCTCGCGCGCCAGGTCGAGCGCGATGGCCACGTTGGCGCCAGCGCTGATGCCGGTCAGGAGTCCCTCCTGGCGCGACAGCTCGCGCTTGGTTCGATAGGCGCGCTCGTCGCTGATGGTGCGCACCTCGTGCGGCACGCTCGGGTCGTAATTCTTGGGCACGAAGCCGGCGGCGATGCCCTGGATCTTGCTCGGGCCGCGCTCCCCGCGCGAGATGGTAGCGCAGGTCTCGGGTTCCACCGCGACGATGCGGCACCCCGGCTGGCGCTCGCGTAGCACGCGGCCGACGCCGCTGATGGTGCCGCCGGTGCCCACGGCGGCGACGAAGCCATCGAGCGAGTCGCTGCCGAGCGCGTGCAGGATCTCCTGCACCGTGGTGCGCGAATGCACTTCGGGGTTTTGGGCGTTCTCGAATTGCTGCGGCATGAACGCGCCCGCAGTCGTCTCGGCCAGCTGCCGGGCCCGGGCGATCGCCCCGTCCATCTGCTCGGCCTCGGGCGTGAGCACCAGCTCCGCGCCGTACGATTGCAGCAGCTGACGCCGCTCCAGGCTCATGCTCTCGGGCATGGTCAGGATGCAGCGGTAGCCGCGCTGCGCGGCGACCAGCGCCAGGCCGATGCCGGTATTGCCGCTGGTCGGCTCGATCACGACGCCGCCCGGCTGCAGGCGACCGTCGCGTTCGGCCTGCTCGATCATGGCCAGGCAGATGCGATCCTTGACCGAGCCGCCCGGGTTCATCGCCTCGAGCTTGCCGAAAACGCGGCCCCGAGGCTCTTCGGTCGCCAGGCGCCGGATCTCGATCAGCGGCGTGTCGGCGATCAAATCGATGATGCCCGCGTAAACCAGCGGGTGATCGGGAAGCGGAGGGAGCGAGGATTCAGATGACGTAGACATAGCGTTGCGAGGAGGGACGCTTCATGCCGAACTCTTCGGCGCGCGAGCAGATGTCGTTAATCGTGACGGCATCGAAGCAGGCCTCGACGCTCGACGAAAGGTCTCGGAACACCATTTCGGTGACACGCTTGGCGTCGCTGGCAGCTTGAGCGCGCCGCCCCTGCACTTCGCGATCCCCGAGCTGGATCGGCCCTTCGAGCGCTCGCACCACGTCGCCGAGCTTGATGTCGACGGCGCGGCGCGTGAGGGAATAGCCGCCCTGCGGGCCCCGCTTGGAGCCGACGATGCCCCCGCGCTTGAGATCCTGGAAAATCTGCTCCAGAAAACGCGGTGGAATATTCTGTCGCTCCGCGATGTCCTTGACCTGGGTGGGCCGACCGTCGTTGTAAAACGCGATATCGAACAGGGCGCGAACCGCATAACGACCCTTGTTCGAGAGCTTCACGAGCCTCGTTTTGACATTGGCACATCGGTTTTGTCAAGAACGGTACCCGCCAGCCTAATTTGGCTGGAAAGTGGGGCGTAAAGGCCCCATCAGCACTGCAGTTTTCGCTTTCGGGGGGATTTGAGTTGGGTGTACAAAGGTTGGGTCGCGGGGCGCGCCTTGCGCTCGCGCTCACCTTTGCGTCGAAGGGGATACGAATGAAGCACAGTATTGGTTTGATCGGTCTCGCCCTGCTTGGTGCCACCGCCTGTCAACAGCAGGAGCCTGCTGCAGCGCCGCTCGAGGCACCGCCGCCCGCTGCTCCTGTTGCCGCGGCACCGCCGGTGCAAGAGCAGTCCAAGCCCGTGGCTCCGCCCGCTGCGACCGCTGACGAGCGCAGCAAATGGTACAAAGACTGCTGGTCCCAGTTCAACGCCAAGGACTGGGCGAAGTTCCAAAACTGTTACTCCGAAAACGTCACGAGTGAGCAGGTGGACATGGGCATGCCGGCTCTGGTCGGACGCGCCAGCGTTGTCGACAAGAGCGCCAAGGTGTTTGGCACCGCGTTCCCGGATTTGACCGGCGAGAACGAGCTCACGATCGTGAGCGGCAACGACATCGTGTCGGTGGTGCTGATGAAGGGCACGCACAAGGGGCCGCTAGCGGGTCCGCTGGGCGAGGTCCCGGCGACCAACAAGAAGATTGGCTATCTGATGGTGCACCACGTGACGACCACGGCGGATGGTCGCAGCTTGGCCAAGGAGCGCTTCATCTACGATGCCGGCACCTTCATGAGCCAGCTCGGCTTGAGCCCGCTGCCGGCGCGCAAGGCGCTCGAGCAGGGCTGGGCCGAAAAGCCGTCGCTGATCAGCAGCGGCATGGACGCCGAAAAGGCGAACATGGGAGCGCTGGGCGCGTGGACGGCTGCGCTAAACAAGCACGATCTGGCCGTGCTGGGCGCGATGTCGACCGACGACGTGGTGTTCTCCGACGTCGCTTCGCCGGCCGATCGCGTGGGTAAGAAGGAAGTGCAGAAGTACTACGAAGAGATGTTCAAGGGCTTCCCCGATCTCAAGGTCGATCAGACCGCGGCCTGGGCAGCTGGCGACTACGTGGTCTCGGCGGGTCGCTTCTCGGGCACCAACACGGGCGACATCCCGTCGATGAAGCTCAAGAAGACGGGCAAAGCCGTGAGCGTCGAGTACTACATGGTGAACAAGCTCGCCGCCGGCAAAGTGCAGAAGAGCTGGCTGTTCTCGAACGGTTTGGCGTTCGCCGGGCAGCTGGGCTTGCTGCCAGCTGCCAAGGCTGCCGCCAAGCCGGCAGCCGGAGCGGCTCCTGCGGCCGGCGCCAAGCCCGCGGCAGCTCCCGCTGCTGGCGCAGCCCCGGCAGCCAAGCCCGCGGCGACCCCGGCGCCTGCGCCCGCCGCCGCGCCTGCCGGCAAACCCACCCCGGCGCCCGCGCCCGCCATGAAGCCGGCACCGGCCCCCGCGAAATAGCGGCAAACTACGGCACCTGACGGAGTCGATTGGGGTAAGCGGCGTCGCACTGCGGCGCCGCTTTTCTCATTTTAGAAGCGGGCTACACTCTGGCGCTTGTCTCGTGGCGCGTCGGCTTCTGGCGGGTGGCTCTTGTCGCTGGCGCTCGCTTTCGCGCTCACGAACGCCCTCGCTCTGCCCGGCTGCGGCCAACAGACCTCCGCGGCCCGGCGCGCGCCTGCCAGCGCAGGTGACGCAAGCGGTGATGCGGGGGCGGGCGCTGCGAGTGACGCGCAGGGCGGCAGCGCAGGGCTCGCGGGCGAGCCGGGCG